>CAZALG010000012.1:0-16450 GCA_964485935.1 uncultured bacterium
GTGGTCATGGTGCGGTCAGGTGAGCAGCACTTATTCCTCGGGAAATCTCTGGGATCAATACCTTGGACCTATGACAGAGTTAGAAGAAGATTATCCCCATGTAACCTTTATATATATGACAGGGCATGTTGATATATACGATGACGCAAATAATAAGTCGGCAAATGATTCTATAAGATCATATTGCCAAAATAACGATAGATGGCTTTTTGATTTTGCGGATTTCGACAGAAATGATCCAGATGGAAATTATTATGAATTTTGCCACGACAACTGTGATTATTATGGTACCGTGGGTGGTGCCGTACTTGGCAACTGGGCTCTTGAATGGCAAAGTGAACACGGAGACGAAGAAGGAATCACTTGGTATAACTGTAGCTCAGCTCATAGTCAAGCATTGAATGCGAACCAGAAGGCTTATGCTGCCTGGTGGATGTGGGCGCGTCTTGCCGGATGGGATGGTGAATAAGAAAAAATTTTAAACTTTTAAAAAATCAAGTTCTTTTTTTGAATATTTCTATACAGGCGTCGACAACATCGGAATCGTATTGAGCACCTCGACCTTTTGAAATTTCCTTAAGGGTTTTTTCAAGATCGTGAGAAAACCTGTACGGCTGAGATGAGGTCATAGCCTCTAAAACATCTGCTACTGCAAGGATCCTTGCACCCATATCAATTTTATCTTCTTTAAGCCCCGAAGGATAACCGGACCCGTCAATTCTTTCATGGTGCTGAAGAACTATCCTGGCAGCATCTTCCATTACTCTAATTTTTGATATTACTTTAAAACCAATATATGAATGAAATTGTGCAATGTCATACTCTAATTGTGTTAAGCTTCCGGGTTTATTAAGAATTTCTGTGGGTACGCATATTTTGCCCAAATCGTGTAGTTTGCTCGCAGCTCTTAAAGCTAACTTTTCCTTGAGGCTTAATCCAAGGTATTCCGCTAAAGCCTCACTTATCTTAGCTACTTTCCTCTGGTGTTGACCAACATGACTTTCTACACTTTCTACATATTGCTCAACAGCTGGGAGAGAGTTAGTTATTGCTTCTTTCAAATATTCAAACCGCTTATGCAATTCATCAGCAATACTTTTGTATTCGGGATTCCCTTTCTCCCAATCACCAACTTTGTCGCGAAACTCCGCAAACTCATGCATTTCATACACCTCTTAACTTTTAATATTTAATTAAATTTTTATAAAAATATTAATAGTGTCTTTAATTTTACGGGTTTTTTTAAGTTTTGTCAAGGGTTTTTTTAAGTTTTTTCGTACATAAAAATATAAAATTTTCGTAAATGTTCGCGTAATAAGTATAAAACATTAAAGTTACTTTCTCTCTGCCATTGCAAAATTCAAACTTATCATTATATTATTATAGGGGAAAAAGCGAAATTGAAATTAACAATACAATAAAAGAAGGAAAAAACATTGAAACAAACAGAAGAAATAGGAAAAAAATTAAGAAAATTTCGAAAAAATAGGGGATGGACCCTTAAGACAATGGCAGGTAAATTAGGATTACACTGGACCACAGTCCAGGCTTGGGAAAAAGGCAAATACGGCATCCCCTCGACTAAAGTCGACAGAGTGTGCAAAATACTTGGTATTTCACCCAGTCTTTTATTTGAAGAAAAGCCAGACAAAGTATTTTACCCTTACATTGAAGGTTTATTTCCAAACACTCCCGTTTTGGCTCCTGAAAATATCAGTAAAAATATTAACATAAAAGAAATCTTACCGACGGGTGCCGATTTTGCTCTCTTAAAAGTCGAAAGTGAGAGCATGAAAGATGCAGGCATTTTAAAAAACGACTGGGTTGTGATTGATACTTCTTTTGTCAATTTTAAAATAAAAAATATTTATGCTGTAGCAATCTTTTACGACAAAGGGAAAAAGGGCGAAATCACACTTAAGAAAATAGAGAAGGTAGGCAGTACTGTTATTTTAATTCCTTCTAATGTAGAGTATGACATTCAAGTTTATCATAAATCAGAAATTCAGGTCTTGGGGAAAGTAGTAAGAGTCCTGAGATCCCTCTAAAACATTGTCACCACAAAGAATACAAAGAGCACAAAGGTTTTTATCTTTTACTAAATCCTAAATCCCAACCCCCAAATCTTAATTTTGTTATTTTGCTTTTCGATTTTTGATATTTAATTTTCTTTTATTATTTCTGTAAGATTAAAGATCTTTAATGTTAAAATCCCTCCAATTATAACAACCAAATGATAGGTTATAAACCGCCATAAAATCGCAAACATACCTATTAAGTAACGCGGAACTGAGGAATAAAATAAAACCGCAAAGCCGCCTTCTATTATACCCTCCGCCCCGGGAGTAGGGAAAAAGAATGCCGCAAATAGTAGAAAAACCTGGCGGAATATTGTATCCAAATATGGAACATTTATCGAAAGACCCTTAAGTATCGCGTAAGCTATTGTATAATTGGGAATGTAAACAATAATGGTTGTAAAAATAATAGCTAAAGCATATAATTTTTTGTTTTTTATGAAATCCAACAATTCGTTTCTGCTTATCCTTATTTCCCTTAAAATACAAAAAATTATTCTTGTTGCTCTTGTCCTTTTACCTTTTCTGAAAGTCAAAAAGTAAATCGTTTTTTTAAAAAACTTCGGCATAGAAAGTACCAGGAATAACAATGCAAAAAGAAAGAGGTACGCAAATATAGAATATTTCGATAAAATTTGCATCGATCTGCCAGAGTACTCGGTCCGAAAAAAAGGAATTATAAACGGCAAAAACACTAACATACCAATTAGATAGAAAAGCCCTCTGAACAACAGTAGTAGTAAAGAAGTCCCCCATTTTAATCCAGCCTTATTGAGGATATAAGCCTGCAGGGGAGCTCCGCCTGCCTGAAAAGGGGTAACCGCAGAAAGAAAAGCTCCACAGAATATAACCTGGGAGCAGCGCCCGAAGGCTATCCACTTTCCGGAAATGGCTTTGGCAATAAGTCTTATCCTGAAAGATTCAAGAACAAGATATAATGAAAGCAAAACAAAAACTACGGGGACATAAACAATATCTATTTCTTTAAACGCATGCCATGTATTCTTGGTAGCGGTGAAAACTAAAAGTAATGTATATGTTACTATAGAAAGAGCGAGAAATATTTTTAGCCCTTTTATTATTGAAGGCCTGGATAATCTACTTTTTTTTGAGTAAGATTGATGGATCTTTTTCAATTGCACTTCCTACTACAACAATATCTGCGCCTGCCCTATGCTTATTTTCAACTTCTTTTCTATCTTTAATTCCTCCCCCAACTATAATAGGAATTTCCACATATTCTTTAACTGCCTTTATTAGCTCATCTTTAACCGAATACTTTGCACCACTTCCACACTCCAGATAAACCATTTTCATACCAAGAAGCTGCGCTGCATACGCCGTTTCCTTCACCCGTTCTACGTCGTCCTGAGATATCGGTCTTGTCCCCGAAACAAACTCAACAGTTGTTTTCCTTCCTCCGTCAACCAAAATATAACCGGTAGGTATAACCTCTATATCCATCTTTTTTAAAATAGGCGCAGCTTTTACTTGTTCTCCTATAAGATATTTAGGATTTGTTCCGCTTACAAGAGAGAGAAAAAGTATGGCATCCGCTAAAGGAGAAATTTGCTCTGCCGAACCCGGAAAAAGAATCACCTCTTTAGAAGCCAGTGACTTTACTTTTTCAGTGAACCTCTCAAAATTGTTGTTCCATGCCGTACTGCCTCCCACCAGGATGAAATCAATTTCGCTTTTTTCTATCAGCTCAATCTTTTTCTTGAGACTTTCAAAATCTTCTGAATCGGGATCAAGGAGAGCAGCGAGCATATTTTCTTTTCTCTCCTTCTTCGATAAAATTCTTTGATAAATAGTCATTTAATTTCTTTCTTTAAAATTTCAGAAAAACTTTTAAGCATTTCCGGAATTTTCTTTGTTTCGCTACCTCCGCCTTCCGCCCTTTCTCTGTCACCGCCTCCGCCGCCATTAACTATTTTGCAAACTTTTTTGATTAATTCACCCGCATTAAATATATCTTTTATTTTTTCGCCCACAAACAATATTACAAAAACCGAAGATTCAATGTTACCCACAAGAAGACCGACTCCCTCAGGCATACTTTTTCTAAATATTCCAGAAAGCTTCCTTAAAGATTCTCTGCTACCCTCAACCTGGGCAACCAGATAATCATAATTTCCAATTTTAGAAATCTTTTTTAGCAGCTCTTTAACTTTCGCCTCGGCTGCCCCGTTTTCCATTTTTTCTATTTGTCTTTTCTGCTCTTTTATCAAAGCCAATGTCTTTTCAATTCTTTTCGGAAGACTTTTCCTGTCTGTCTCGAGAAGGAATTCCATCTCTTGAACCAGATTCTCCGTTTTCCTCATCCATTTATATGCAGAAAACCCGGTAACCCCTTCAATTCTTCTTACTCCCGATGCTATACCTGTCTCGGAAGTAATCTTAAAAATACCTGCTTCTATTGTGTTATTAAGATGTGTTCCACCGCACAATTCTCTCGAAAAATCATTAACAGAAATAACACGGACGGTCTCTCCATACTCTTCGGTAAAAAGAGCTACCGCTCCTTTCTTTATTGCTTCCTCAAAGGGGAGTACTTCTGTCTTAACTTCCATTTTTCCGGTAATCGCTTTATTAACTTCTTGCTCTATTAGCTCTATTTCTTCTTCCTCCAGAGGCTTTGGGTGAGTAAAATCAAAGCGGAAGTGGTCGGGAGCAACAAAAGATCCTTCCTGTTTAACCCAGTCTCCTATAACCTTTCTTAAAACCTTATGAAGGATATGAGTGGTTGTATGATTTCTTCTTATCGCGTTACGCCTCTGGACATCTATCTTCGCATTAACTTTTGAAAGCTTGAATTTTCCCTCGAGTTTACCCTTATGAACATTCCCCAACTCTGAAGGAAAGGTATCTTTAACTACGAGCTCCCAACCTTCACCCTCGATTATACCCGTATCACCGACCTGCCCACCCTGCTCAGCATAGAACGGTGTTTCACTCAAGACAATCTCGAAATCGCCATCGATCTTTCTATATGCTAAAATTTCACTGGTGGATTCTTCCCTGTCGTAGCCAACAAATTCCGATTCTGCTTCTTTTACTATTTTCCACTTAGCTCTATCTTTAGTTTCAAATTCGTGCTTTTGACGTGCCCTCTCTTTTTGTTTGCCCATTTCCTTTTGGAAACCCTCTTCGTCAACAGAAAGACCTTCTTCTTCGGCTATCTCCTTAGTTAAGGTAAGAGGAAAACCATAAGTGTCGTACAATTTGAATGCATCTTTACCGGCTATTTTTAAATCCTTCTTACTTTTAGCCGCATCAATAATTTCATTCAAAATCGCAATACCTGACGCCAGGGTCTCTATGAAACTTTCCTCTTCCGATTTTATAATAAGGGTAACCTGTTCGGTTTTTCCCTTGAGATAAGGATAACGTTTTTTCATTATCGAAATAACAGAAGGAACAAGCTCATTTAACATAGGCTTCTCCACACCAATTTTCTTACCTGAAGTTAACGCACGCCGCACCAATCTTCTCAAAACGTATCCTCTACCCGTATTACCCGGATACGCTCCTTCACTTATAGCAAAAACTAATGCTCTTGTATGATCCGCAATGATATTGAAAATTTGCTCATTATCTTTGTACTTTGCTCCTGTTAAATCTTCCGCTGCCTGAATTATGGGAAAAAATAAATCGGTTTCAAATATAGACGGTTTATTTTGCATTACCATTGCGAGCCGTTCCAAACCCATACCTGTATCAACACCCTTATTTTTCAGCGGATACCTGCCATCCTCTTTATAATCATATTGAGGAAAAACATGATTCCACAATTCAATATATCTATCGCATTCTCCGTCAAACTCACAGTTTCCAAACTTTTCTCCCATATCATAAAAAATCTCGCTGTCTGGTCCGCAGGGGCCTTTCCCTCCTGCGGGTCCCCAGAAATTGTCCTCTCTTCTGATTATTCTTTTTTCGGGAACTTTGATTTTGTCTTTCCATATATTATAGGCCTCATCGTCTTCAGTGTACACGGAAATAAAAAGCTTTTCTTCGGAAATTCCGAGAACATCTGTTAGAAATTCCCATCCCCATTTAAGCGTTTCCTCTTTAAAATAATCGCCAAAAGAGAAATTCCCCAGCATTTCGAAAAAAGTATCATGCCAGAAAGTTTTACCCACCTCTGTCAAATCGGAAAGTCTGAGGCACTTTTGAACCGTTGTTGCCCTTTTAAACTCAACAGGTATTTCTCCGGACCACAACGGTTTAAATTGAACCATACCCGCAGAGGTAAAGAGCAATGTCTTGTCGCTGGGAACAAGCGGCGCTGAATCAACTATTTTATGCCCTTTTTCTTTAAAAAAATCAAGAAATTCTTTTGCTAACTTATCCGAATTCCACATAGTTCATAATAATAAAGTCTATTTTATTGTCAAGTTTGAAGAAAACGCTTGGCAAATTATCATTTACGTTCATGATATCTTATTAGATGAAACTTTTTATCAAGATGTTTTTCCCCTTCTTTTGTAAGGGTAAAAATACCTTTACTTTCAACTATTAAACACTTTTCTAAAAGGGGTTTAATTAAAATGTTGAATTTTTCGCTAAAATCAAAACCCTTACCAAGGCTGAATTTGAACTCACTAATTATTGGCATATACTCAGGGTCAAAAGTTTCCCTTAAGTTATTGATAATTTTTTCTCTGTTCTTTAGACCATTTTCTCTAATCGTATACAAAATCCATAGTCTAAAGGTTCCTATCTTTGATAGATGCCATTGTTCCTCAAAGAGATACTTATATTTATCAAGATTCACTTCCTCGCCTTTTACAGTAGCAAAAGCCTCTTTTGTAAGTCCAAAGGCATCTTTTAATATCCTGTAAGATATGTAAACACCGATTAAAGCATCCACGAAGTGTAATCCAGAAACAGAAAGTATAGCCCCCAGTATAACAGCACCAGCAACAAAAATGTGGTTTTTTGAATCCACCGATTGTGAGATAAGGGCAAAGCTACCATGACTTTTACCTACATATCTCTGGTAAAAAGTTAATACTGCGGCAAATATCATGGCTACTATTTCTACAAAAATTACAAGTAAAGGGTGTGTAATAGGATCAATAGCTCCACTAAAAATTTGAACTAATTTGGATACAGATTCTACTCCCACACCTATTCCCGTAACAAACATCATTACAATTATAACCGCCACTCCCAATAGTTCTTTTTTAAACTTCATACCTAGCCATACAGTAGCAGCGGAAGCTGTATCAATGCAAGCATCTGCTCCATCTGCAATCAGTCCAACACTGCCACTCAAAAAACCAGCCGTGAGTTTTATTATAGTAAGAAAAATATTAACTATAAAAGTATTTCTTGTGGCTGCCTCAGGACTCTGAATTTGAGACTCAAATATAGAGGCTCCCTTTTCTAAATCTTTTTTAAAATCCTCCGCTTTATACTTACCCTTTTCGGTTAATTCATACTCGTTGTCCATATTTTTTCTTACTAAACCCTCGTTCTTCAGCTCTTCGCACTGGTTTTTTACCGAATCAATTTTTTTGTAATCCTTATGCCGTTTATCAAAAATTTCTTTCTGAAATAAATCTTTTTTTCGAAAGGGGACAGGAAGCTTTTCAAAAACTTCTCCAACAAAATGAGAAGCGCTTAATGAAAAATAAGAAATAAAAAGAGATATTTTTTCTTCCAATGTTTCCAGACTAAGTTTCCCTTCTTTCAGAAGAATCAACAAAATAAACTCTTTGAATTCGCCATGTTTTTTTCTTTTTTTCATTTTTCCCCTAAATATTTCTCCATATCGTAATATTTCAATTTTTTCTTTTTATTCACTATTAAATGTGTTGCCCTTACTATCCGGTAACCCAATGCCAGATAGAAATCTTTCGAAGGAAGAGAAGCACACAATTCAACCTGCCGAATCCCTTTACTCAGGGCGGTTTCCTCTATCTTTGCCATTATTTTTCTACCACAACCTCTACCCTGGTAACGAGGTAAAACAAATACCCTCTTTATTTCATTTCCAACTATTGAACCACTTCCTATAACTTTACCTTCTAATTCGAACATAAAAGTATAGCCCTTCGGTATGTCTTTCTCCATATTTTCTTTCGAGTGAAGATTTAAAAAATACTCTATCGCTTCCTCTGGGTATATAAAGGCGTAAGACTTATTTATAGTCGTATCCACAATGAATTTCAGCCGTTCTAAGTCCTTTTTATTGTAATCCCTAATCAGAATACTTTCTTTACTTGTCATATGTTCATAATATTTACCCAAAAACCTTTAAAATGTCAAGCTTATAAATCTTACACAGAATCGCAATCCTGTTTATACTTTCTTTTTACAACTTAAACCTTTTCTCTTCTAAAAGTCTTGACGATGCTTTATTTTTTTGTATATTGAATATTACTAAATTTAGACAAAAAACATGATTTGTTCATGGGGGAAGTAAAAATGGAGAAGAAAGATTATTTAAAACGAGAAGTAGAACACATAGACATAAAAAGTTTCAATGCTATACCAATTATTGAGCAGTTTGATAAAACCGCTTTTCAGGCAAGAAACTTAGCGAGAGCCGCAAAAATTTACGATAGAATGCTGTCGGATAAAGATTGTTCTATAATATTATGTCTTGCAGGTTCTCTTTTTAGTGCTGGACTACGCAAAATTGTACACGATATGATAGAGAATAATATGGTAGACATGATTGTTTCCACGGGCGCAATTATAGTAGATCAAGATTTCTTTGAAGCTCTTGAGTTTAAACACTTTCAAGGAACTCCCCAGAGTGATGATAATGAATTAATGGAAATGATGATAGACAGAATATACGATACATATATCGACGAAGAGCATTTAAGAATCTGTGACATGACTGTATCTGAAATTGCAAACAATCTCGAAGCCGCTCCCTATTCTTCCCGTGAATTTATCAAGTTCATGGGAAAGTATTTGAAGGAAAAAGATATGGGTAAGGAGTCGGTGGTTCGTATATCTTACGAAAAGAATCTTCCGATATTCGTGCCGGCTTTCTCAGATTCGAGTGCCGGCTTTGGATTAGTTTATCATCAATGGAACAGAAAAGACAAACTAAAAGTGTCAATAGATTCTGTAAAGGATTTTCTCGAACTCACAAAAATCAAAGTAAATTCGAAGGAAACGGGACTTGTAATGATTGGAGGAGGGGTCCCAAAAAACTTCGCCCAAGATGTAACTGTAGCGGCTGAGATTCTTGAGAAAACGGTAAACATGCACAAATATGCTGTACAGATAACTGTTGCCGACGAAAGAGACGGAGGTCTATCCGGTTCGACTTTAAAAGAAGCCCATTCATGGGGAAAAGTTGATGAAGGTTCCGAACAAATGGTTTTTTCCGAAGCAACGATAGCTTTTCCTCTTTTAGCAAGCTATGCTTACCACAGAGGAAATTGGAAAAAAAGAAAAAGCAAAAATTTCAATACATTACTGGACGGAAAGGAGATTTAACAAATGATACCTAAGAAAGTTTTTTTGACCAAAGGAGTCGGTGTACATAAAGATAAGCTCGCTTCTTTTGAGCTCGCGTTAAGAAACGCCGGCATTGAAAAATGTAATCTTGTTAACGTATCCAGTATTTTACCTCCCTATTGCAAAGAAATTACACGAGATAAAGGCGTTGAGGGATTAAAACCCGGAGCAATCACTTTTGTTGTTATGGCAAGAAATGCTACTAACGAACCAAATAGGCTTGTCTCTGCTGCTATTGGAGTTGCGGTTCCCACAGAAAAAAACAATTATGGATATCTATCGGAACATCATGCTTTCGGAGAGACTGCTAAAAAAAGCGGCGAATATGCCGAAGACCTGGCAGCCACAATGCTTGCCTCAACATTAGGCATACCTTTTGATCCCGACCAGGCATGGGATGAAAGAAAACAGGTATATAAAGCAAGCGAACACATATTTAAAACGCGTAACATTTGTCAATCCGCAAGAGGAAATAAAGACGGTCTTTGGACAACTGTCCTGGCAGCAGCAGTTTTTATAACCTGAATTAAATGTCGCTATCTGTTCCTTATAATTTCAGTGGGCTTACCGATAAGTTCTCAAACTACGAAAATTCGAAGATAGCTGTTTTACCAATACCTTTTGACAAAACAAGTTCTTGGATTACAGGATCGAACAGAGGGCCCAAAGCGATAATCGAAGCATCCATGAATATGGAACTATACGACATCGAGACAGATTCCGAAGTATATAAAAACGGGATATTCACCTCTAATGAAATTTTATCGGACAGTTCAGAAGATATGATAAAATCCGTTTATAATCGAGTTATGGAATTGATAAAAGACGGGAAATTTGTAGTGAGCCTCGGAGGCGAACATTCTATATCTTTTCCTGTTATAAAAGCGCACCATGAAACCTATCAAGATATCTCAATTCTTCATCTCGACGCACATTCTGATATGAGAGATGAATATCTTGGCAACAAGTACAGTCACGCATGCGTGATGGCAAGAGTAAAAGAAATGACAGACAACATCGTCTCAGTAGGGATAAGAAGTATGGACTCATCAGAATTAGACAATACCATAAAAGACAACACCTTTTTTGCCGCAGACATTTACAATTCCGAAAAATGGATTGAAAAAGCCATAGATAAAACAGGAAAAAATGTTTATATCTCATTAGATCTGGATGTTTTCGACCCTGCAGTTCTACCCTCCACGGGAACACCAGAACCAGGTGGATTAGACTGGTATACCGTGACAAAACTCCTGAAAGAAGTCTGTAAGAATAGGAATTTAATTGGTTTTGACGTTGTGGAACTCTGTCCCACCGAAAATAAGGCGTCGGATTTCCTCGCCGCTAAATTAATATACAAACTACTTAGCTACAAGTTCTGCATATAAAAAAGAATTCAGTAGTCAGCAGTTAGAAGTTAGAACCCCTTCGCCAACCCAGAACATGAGAAACAACAAATTGCACGAATAACACGAATTTTTTTTGTTATTAGTTTTACATTTTAATATGTAATTTTGCTTTTTAATTTTTGATATTTAATTTACAATGTTTTTTACCACTTGACACTTCTCTAAAACAATCTATATATAACGCAACAAATAAAGGTATTTAAGAAACAATAAGTTTTGAAAAAGCGTTAAGATTACTTTTAAGCATACCAAATAAAGGAGGTTAAGGTTGAATATTAGACAAGATTTTAAATTTGCGAATGTTATTTTAACTGTTATGTTCTTTACTATTTCTTTTGTTGCTGGAGGGTCCAGTCTCAGATTTCAGGACGACACGGTAAAAACCCCAAAGGTAGAAAGCGTACCGACAATTGACGGCTTAAGTGATGACGCATGTTGGTCAGGGGCAAGATGGCAAACCATAGATCAGGTCTGGATCCCTTATGGTGGTTCCGTTGAAGCGGATGATTATACGGGACGATACAAAGTAGCCTGGTCAGAGACAGAAAATGTTTTATACTTTTTTGTCGAGATTACAGATGACGTTTTTGTTGATGGATATGAGTATCCCGACGGCGATTATTACCAACATGATATTGTAGAAGTTTTTATAGACGAAGATAAGTCCGGTGGTCCTCATGCTTATGAGGTAGGCGAAGCAAATGCTGAAAACGCTTTTGCCTATCATATTGTGGTTGACGCTCCCGAGGACGGAGAAGTTAATAGTGATTTTGTAGTTTGTGATATGGGGGCGGGAGGTACTATGAATTATGCCGGTCATTTTCCGCAACTTGCAATGAGAAAAGATGGCAACCACTACACGTGGGAATTTTCACTGGCAGTCTACGACGACACCTATGATAATAGTAATCCTGGAGATTCCAGGGTAGATTTGGCCGAAGATAAAATCATAGGTCTTTCCCTGGCATACTGTGATAATGATGACCCTGAGGAAGAGCCTAAAATAAGAGATAATTTTTTCGGGTCTGTGGAAGTTACTCATGAAGATTCCAATAATCACTGGCTGAATGCTGACGATTTTGGTACAATCGAGCTTATTCCTGAAAGTTCTGGTATTAAGGAAGATTTGATAATTCCGGGGATTTCTTTTATGAATTATCCAAATCCTTTTACAGATAAAACTATTATTGAATTTGAACTTCCGAAATCTTCAAAGGTAACTATAGATGTATTAAATGTTTTGGGGCAATCGGTAGATACCATTATCGACGCGAGCTTCGGGCGAGGAACCCATACAGTAGAATGGGAACCTACAGGAATTCCTTCCGGCATCTATTTCTGCCGAATGCAAACCGATTCTTTCAAGGGGTCTAAAAAATTCCTAATCGTCAAATAGTATATATGCCCTTTGAAAAATTCTCTAGAAAATTTGGAGGGTAGGCAGACAACTTCCTTGTCTTTAAACAGAAAGGTTGTAACTTAATCATTAATGTCACTTCCAAGGAGGTATTATTAACAAAAAATTTCCTTTAACTTTGGCTATTTCGGTCCTATTGATTTTGACACTTTTTTACGGATGTAAAAATGACTCACACATAATTTACGAAGAACCTGCAATACTTATAAACTTGACTAGATACGAATCTGGCGAAACAACTCAAACCACTGTCTATGGAAGCGTAGAGGGAACCCAATCTGTCCCGATTGTGAGTATTGACGACGAGATTCTGGCTTTAAGTCATTCTGTAACCGAAGACGGTTTTTGTAAAAGCAGGTTTACTGGAGATATATCGATTGAACCTGGGCAGGAATGTGAATTAATGGTATCTCATAACCATGGTGTAGCAAGAGCCACAGTAACACTCCCCGGTGATTTCGAAATTGCTATTCCTAGAGATTATGATACCCTACATCTTGATGAGGACTTCATTCTAAACTGGAATACAAGCAATGATGCGGAAAGATACGAATTATGGGTTTATCTGGAATATTTTCACAGAGATGATATAGATCCTGATACGGCCGAATTTGAGGATTGGTCTCATTTCGACTCTCTTGTCATTACTACCGATACAAGTCTACTCGTTACTATTGAAAGATTATTTCCCTCAGGAATTGATACCGTAAAATACGGTTATGGGTATATGGAAATATACTCAGAAAATGGACCTTCGATCAGATATCCTATTGATACTACGGAACGGAACATAACGGGAAACGGTGTTGGTTATTTTATTGCTTACAATAGAAATTGCAATAGAGTCCATACTGTTATAGAAAATGACTCAATAAGACCTCCAGTTACTATTGTACGTCCAGTGTATTCGCCGATTTCCTTTTTAAACTCACAAATGCAAATCCTACGAACTTACGATCCTAAATTCATGCAGTTCGAGGAATAGAAGGCTCTAATTTTGTGTTAGTGCGTTGGCGTGTTGATAAGTTTTTTTACAGTCCAATGGACTAACCCGACCAACAGACCAACATTTAATTATCTGCGTCCCTTGCTCTTCGTGTCTTTGTGCCTTCGTGGCAAATTAAAACCGCCTTGACTTTTCCCTCAAAACTACGATTATGAAATCATAATGAATGTTGCAATATTAAGTAATTCCTACGGGGAAGACAGAAGCGGGGCATTGATTGCAAAAGAACTAAAAAGTTTGAATAAGAAGATAAAAATCAAGGCTTTCCCTCTTATTTCTTTCGGAGAAGAATACGAGAAAAGAAATATCAAAGTAATCGGCGGTCATTCACCCCCTCCCTCAGGTGGATTTTTTTTTAAAAGCGCGAAAAAGTTTTTTGCGGATATTACAAACGCCTTTTTTCTGCCATTTTCTTATGTAAACCAGCTTCGCAAATTTAGAAAAACCACCGATATTTCAATAGTTGTAGGAGATATTCCTTTACTAATACTCGGAAATATTTCCCTGCGTAAAAAAGCTTACTTCCTGGGACAATGTAAATCCAACTACATATCTGCACACTTTGCCGTGGAAAGGTTTTTCATGCGTAAATTTACAAATAAAGTTCTTACCCATGATAAAATCACCGCAGAATATTTAAAAAACAAAGGCATTAATGCCGAATTTTTCGGAAATCCTATGATGGATGATTTGTCGGAAGAAGGTAAATATTCTCTCCCCCGTGGAAAGATTCTTATAGGACTGCTCCCCGGATCAAGAAAGGAATCATATGAAAATATGCGAAAAATAGGAAGGGTGGCCAAAGAAATTCTTGCCAGGGAAAAATTTTTACATTTTGCCGTTGCACTTTCTGATACTGTGGATAAAAATAGAATGATGGAAGCTGTACCGGAACTACGGGAAAAAATTGATTTTCTTTATGGGAGTTTTGTTGATATCGTAAAGAACGCTAAACTCGTTATAAGTCTTGCGGGAACTGCTAGCGAGCAGGCTCTTTATCTGGAATCTCCCGTTATATCATTCCCCGGAAGCGGAGCCCAGAACACAAAAAGGAGACTCACGGGACAAAAAAAATTGCTCGGAGACGCTTTTATATTACTTCCGTACAAACCTAAAAAAATAGCGGAAAAGATTTTAGAAATACTCGAAAACAAAGACCTTTTGGGAGAACTCAAGGCAAAAGGGAAAGAAAGGGCGGGAAAATCCGGCGGCGCAAAAAAAATAGCAAGTTATATATATTCAGAAGAAGTAAAAATCAAGAAGTCGAGCAGAAAATTCAGAAGCCAGTCGATGCGAAGTCAGAATTCCACCTCACCCTAAGAAATTAAAAAATCAAAAAAAATGAAAAAGAAAATAGAAGCGACAGTAATTATACCAACCTATAATAGGCTTATAGTACTCAAAAACTGTCTATCAAAACTTACACATCAAACAACTAAAGACTTTGAAATACTGCTCATAGACGACTGTTCTTCAGATGGAACCACAGAATACATAAAGAGTTCAAATTTTCCTAATTTAAGATATTTTCGACTGAAAGAACATCACGGACCATATTACGCCAGAAATTTAGCAATAAGCCAGGCAAAGGGAGAAATAATAATATTCGTCGATTCCGATGTAATTGTATTTCCCGATTTTGTGGAAGACCATATAAAAATACAAAAAAAAAGAGAAGACCTTGTCGTTCAAGGAATGGTAAAACACGTTAAAAGTCCGGGAGATGTTAATATGAAGGGATATTATATCCCGAATGCTCTTTGTCTTAGAACTTTTATAACACAAAATACGTCTGTACGAAGAAAATATCTGATAGCTACCGGTGGTTTTGAGCGGTTTGGGCCTGAAATGGGTTACAAAGACATAGACATGGGATTTAAATTAATGGACCTTGGATTAAAATGGTGTTATGGTATAAGAAAGTGTAAGGCTTTTCACATTGATGGGGAAACAACGGAAGAGAATCTTATAAAGACCTTTAACAAATGGACAAAACAGGGGTCCTCAGCATACTTTTTTGTGCAAAAATGGGGAAAAAGAGGCGAAAGATACGCGCGAATAAAAAGAGCTCTCCTTTTTTCCCGATTGTTGAAGACTGATAAGTGGATAGAAAAAGGAAACATTCTGAAAATGATCGTAAAAAGCAAGAATAATCTCGGGCTAGCAGCAGCAGTACTTAAAGGAATTGCTCGTTATCATTACAGAAGCAAAGGTATAAAAGAAGCAGAAACAAGAAAAACATGAAGATCGCATTTTTATTAGGTAGTTTTCCGTCTTTAACAGAGACCTTTATCCTAAACCAAATTACAGGTTTATTGGATAGAGGACAGCACGTAGATATATTTGCAACATCCAGTAAAGATAAAAATATTGTTCAATCAGAAGTTCTCAAATATAATCTTCTGCTAAAAACCCACTATCGATATAATCTAAAAGGAGCTTTCGGGTCAGGATTTGATATCTCTGTAAGAAAATTTAGAAAACTTTTCAGGACTTTAAACTTCTTAAAATACGGATCAAACGCCTGTCAGTTGAGACTTTTTTTTGATTCACTTCACCTTCTGGAAAATGGACCCTATGATATTGTACATTCTCATTTCGCCACAAAGAACATACTGGGACCTCAGTTAAAAAATGCCGGCATTATAAAAGGCAAATTGGTTAGCACCTTTTATGGTTATGATATAACCGGGTTTATAAAAAAAAACGGCAAAAACATTTACAATATTCTGTTTAAAGAAGCGGACCTTATCACGGTTATAGTTAAACGATGGAAGAAAAAGTTAATAGATTTAGGTTGTGACCCGGAAAAGATTATTGTCCACAGAATAGGAATAAACCCAGAAAAATTTAAAGTGAGAAATTCGGAAAACGGCCCTGTAAGTAGAATATTGAGCATAGCAAGATTTGTAGAAAAAAAGGGCATCGAATACGGCATTAGAGCTTTTGCCAAAGTAAACAGAAAAAACCCCGGGGTGACTTACGAAATTGTAGGTGAAGGCCCTTTGAAAAACAAGTTGAAGTTATTGGTTGACAGGCTTGAAATAAA
>CAZALG010000013.1:0-15944 GCA_964485935.1 uncultured bacterium
CAGAAAAAATGAAAGTTATGAAGTCCAGGGTATTATAAACCTTCCTCATTCCAATATTCTGGAAGTCGCAATTTCCCAATCAGGAATTTACGGATGGGAGTATTCCCTGGGAGCTATGCTCAGAATGGGTTCTTCAATTTACGGAAATTTAAGATTACAGCATATGACAGAACAGGAGAGGTTAAATTACAATGCTTCTCTTTCTTTCGACAGTAGAGGAGGTTTTTCAAGTAGAGTAGGTATTTCTGGCAATACCGCTACCAAATCGAGGGTTTATACAATCGAACTCTCTAAACGAGGAACTATTGAGAAAGTCGGGTTTGGCACCATAACCGGTATAGTGTGGCACGACGAGAATGGTGACGGAAAAAAGCAAAGAGGAGAACGCCCCTTAAAAAATATTAAAATCATTTTAGACGGGAAGAAAAAAATAAATATAAATAGATTAGGTGAATACCGGTTTGGGCCCCTTCCCGGTGGAGAACACACTGTAGAACTCGACATGAAAGGTGTCCCCGCTTTTTTAGGAAGGGATAGCCTGAAGAAGACAATAAAAACCGGTCTTGTTGATTTCAAGGTAGTAAATTTCCCCATTTTCAGTCTCTCTTCGATTTCCGGAGTCGTATATTACGACAACAATCATAATTTCAGAAAGGACCCCGGGGAAAAAGGGGTTCCCAATGTTAAGGTAAGTATAATTCAGGGTGATTATTCAAGGCATACCTATACAAACTTTTTAGGTGGATATTCTATTCAAAATATAGTTCCCGGAGATTACACTGTGCAGGTTTCCCGTTTTCCTCCGGGTTATGATTTAAGCCCGCGGGGCTTTGTCTTATATCTGCAATTAACCGCCAGTATGAAAAAAGACGGACTTAACTTCGGAATTGCAAAACCTGTAAAAAAGATCGATAGAAAAGAATTTTAAAAATAGCGGAGGTAAACCATGAAAAAATTTTCTTGTCTGTTTTTACTTATACCGATTATAGCCTCAGGTGTTTCCTCAACAGGTGTAGGGGTTGGTAAGACTACTGCGAGTTTAGCAGTACCTATGGGTATAATCGATATTGTCTGGATTAATGTACAACGTAACACTATTACCTGGGATTTTAACGAGATTGACCGAAACGCAAATAATCCTGTTTTTCCACCAACGTCCTTCCCGGAATTTTATGAACCCAGCCGACCTAACACCAGATATTACCAGAGAATAAGGTACAGAATCAGAGGAATCGGATGGCCCGCCGGCAATTGGGAAGTTACTATTGCAGGCGCAGGAGATCCGTCGCCTGCTTGCGGTATTTTGCTAATCGATATAGAATACGGCGACGGCGCAGCGGGAGTATGGTTCCCTCTCAGCACTGTACCTCAGATTATCACAAGTGGGAGTGGTGATGTGGGTTGGCAAAACCTCTACCAGGATTATAGAGTCAAAATGGATGGAGATGAGAGCAGTACAGCAGGTTCGACTACTATAGTAACTTACATGATACAAATCCTATAATAAAACTGTTGGCGGAATCTCATGATTTAGAAAACAAAATGAATAAAAAAACGCAGTGCCCACACGAACCTCTTGTTTCGTGTTTTGAGTTTCGCGTTTCGTGTAAAAAAGAATAAAAAAATATTCGTGCTATTTGTGTAATTCGTTGTTTCTCTTTTTCTCAAATTTTTACCCTGTTGACATATTTGTTAATACGCATAAAATATAAAAGTTTTTAGTTAAATATAAAGATCCAGGTAAGGGGAGGTATTATTGGCGTTATTAAAACCATTCAAAGCTTTAAGACCAAAAGTGGAGTATGCGAAGAAAGTTTCGTCTCCGCCCTATGATGTGCTTTCAAGAGAAGAGGCGAAGGCGCTCGCAGAAAAAAATCCTTTATGTTTTCTGCATGTAGTAAATGCTGAAATCGATTTCCCTGAGAATGTCGATATTTATGACGATAAGGTTTATCAAAAAAGTAAAGAAAATTTTGAATGGTTGATAAAAGAGGGTTATCTTATCGAGGAAGAGAAACCTTCTTTTTACCTTTATGAAGAAGATGAAAATGGTCACAGCCAAACCGGACTGGTATGTCTTGCTTCTGTAGACGAATATGCCAAAGGAGCTATTCGTACGCACGAATCCACAAGAAAATTGAAAGTCGACGACAGAACAAGACATATAAGAGTCGTGGAAGCTCATACCGGACCTATATTTCTCGCTTATTATGATACGAAAAAAACAGAGGAAATATATGAAATATTCAATAAAGTAAAGCTGGGACAGCCGCTTTACAAGTTTAAAACAGGAGACAATGTTTTCCATACAGTCTGGAGGATAGAAGACAACGATCTAATAAGAAAATTCCAGGAAATTTTGAGTAAGGTTGAGACCCTTTACATCGCTGACGGACATCATCGAAGTGAGTCGGCTTCAAATATAAGAGCGGAAAAAATGAAAAACAATCCGAATCATAATGGCACGGAAGAGTACAATTACTTTCTCGCCGTTGTTTTTCCGCATACGGAATTAAAAATAATGGCCTACAATAGAGTGGTAAAGGATCTTAATTCTTTAACAAAGGAAAACTTTTTTAATAAAGTGAGAGAATTTTTCACTATAGAAAGTGTCGAAGGAAAACTCAATCCGGATACCTTTCATAATTTTGGTATGTATTTAGACGGAAAATGGTATCATCTTAAAGCTAAGGAAGGAACTTTTCCGGCAGATGATCCCTATTATTCTCTCGATGTTTCGGTTCTTCAGGAAAATCTTCTCGATCCTATTTTAGGAATAAAAAACCCCAAAGAGGATGAGAGGATAGATTTTGTAGGAGGAAGAAGAGGTTTAAAAGAATTGGAAAAGCTGGTCGATTCGGGGAAATTCAGAGTTGCTTTCTCTATGTATCCCACCCAGATGGAACAGTTGATTAGAATATCCGATAACGGCAATAAGATGCCTCCCAAATCTACATGGTTCGAACCAAAATTAAAATCAGGCCTGTTTGTTCATAAAATATAAGCGTAAGCTGCCTAATCGATTATGATATTTTTTCTTATTTTTGCTTTTTCGCCTTCAGATATACCCGTAGTTTCTGAAACTCGACCAATAATTAAGGGGATTTATCTAGCTCCAGGAGTTTTTTATTCGAAGTATGAAGTAGATGAATTCTTCCGAATGGTGGATTTGGGACTCGTGAATGCTGCTGTTCTCGATATAAAAAACGAAAGAGGGAAATTGATGTTTTCGCTCTATAAAGATTTTATTGAGAGAGCAAAAAAGAAAAGAGTTTATTTAATCGCCAGACAATGCATATTTAAAGATGAAGCTCTTGCACTTAAAAATGGTGGGGCTCTTGCCTTAAAAGACTTTTCAGGCGCAATATGGTTCCAGGAAAAATGCGGCTACTGGGCCGATCCTTCCTTAATGGAAGTAAGAAAATACAATCAGCAAATCACGCAGAAGGCTTTTGAAGCCGGATTCGACGAAGTGCAATTTGACTATATACGTTATCCGTCGGGAGATAAACCTTACAAAAACTGGCAAAACAAACTGGAAAACATCGTTAAATTCCTACATATGGTAAAGGAAGCAAAACCCCCTGAAAGAAAAATCTCACTCACTTTTTACGGATACACGGTTTGGGCTAATGTTCTGGCAAAAGAAGGACAAAATTTTGAGAAGATGGCTGAAATGGTAGATGCGGTTTACCCGATGTTATATCCTTCTCATTTTCACGATAATTTTATGAATGATTCCACAAAAGAGTGGAGAACATACTCTTTAATTTACGAATCAATAAAAAAAGCTCAGGAAAGATTGCCGGAGAAAAACATAGAAATAATACCTTATCTTCAGGCTTTTTCATGGAAAAAATCGAGGCTCGGCAGAAAATTTGTTTTAAATCAGCTAAAAGCAGCCTCTGAATCGAACTCTGACGGATTCGTACTCTGGGAAGCTGGTGGAGACTATACAAGAGGATATGATGAGTTAATAGAATTTGATATTGAGTATTTCAAAAAAAAGTTAATATACAGATTGCAGCATGACAGTAAAAGAAGTAAAAAAAATCTTAGGGGATAAATACCTGAGTAAAGCTCGGGGACAGAATCTTCTACTCGATGAAAACATTGCAAGGAAGCTCGCCGAACTCGCCTCGACGACTCGTAATAAAAAAGTATTAGAAATAGGACCTGGGCTCGGCATTATAACCAAGCATCTTAAAAACAGAGGCTTTGATGTTATCGCGATAGAAATAGATCCCGATTTTTGCCTTTATTTGAAAAATTTAGGTGTAAACGTAATTTGCGGGGATTTTTTAAAAAAAGAGTTGAATTCTTCTTTTCCCGAAGTGGTAGTAGGCGCTCTCCCCTTCTCCGTATCACTGCCGATTTTAAAAAAAATTAAGTCTAATAGAGATAAAATAAAAGAATGGACTTTTGTACTTCAGAAAGAAGTCGCAGAAAGATTCACATCGAAACCGGGAAATAAATCATATTCGTCAATTTCCATATTATTTAATATTCTATATGATATCAGCTACGAATTTGAAATTAAACCTGAAGCTTTTTTCCCGAAACCCGAAGTATTTTCAACAGCTATTAAAGGTATATTACGTAACAATCCGATAATCGAAGTCGACGACTTTTTTGAAAAATTTCTGAAGGATATCTTTCGCTTCAAAAGAAAAACACTTAAAAACAATCTTTTTGATTACGATATATCTCGGGTTTCAATCGACTTAAAAAGAAGAGCAGAAACTCTTACGAAAGATGAAGCTGTTCGCCTTTATCGGGAATGTGTATCAAATTCGTATGGCGAAAAGTAACAAATTATATAGTTGAATAAAAATAAAAAAATTAAAAATCTTTGTGCCTTGGTGACTTAGCGGCAAGCAATATCATGAAAGGAATTTATGTTCTGATACTCAGAATAAAAGAAGAAAAAAGCATTAATGTTGGAAAATTGGGACAATTTATTTTCGAACGTGCTTATTACGCATATGTGGGTTCAGCGATGTCCGGTATTCATCGTTTAAAAAGGCATTTGACAAACCTAAAAAGAAAACGCATAGAAAATAAGCATTGGCATATTGATTTTATACTACCTTGCTGTCAATTTGTTGAATGGTTTTTTGTGGAATGCTCTGAACCAGGCAAAGAGGAAAGATTGGCAACTTATCTTTCAAAAAAGCTCGATTATGTTGAATGTTTTGGCGCATCAGATTCCCGGGCTCCGTCCCATTTATTTAAAGATATAAAGCTCAAAAAACTGAAAAAAGAAATTTCAAAAGCTTTAAAATTTATTGGTGCAGAGAATTTTCGAAGCAGTATGGAAACTGAGTACGATTCTTGACTTTTGCTGTTTTTTAATTATAATTTATCCCATAGGACTTGAAATTTTAACGTTTTTAAACGAATCGGCTAAAAAACAGAAATTAATAGTAAGGAGGTTAAAAATAGATAGTAAGAGGGTGTTTTTTAAAGCATTTTATATTTTTCTTTCCCTTTTTGCATTAATTGCATTTGCGGGTGTCTTGGAGAGAGAAGTAAATTTCGATATAGAAAATCTTTCTTTTACTAAAATCAAAGGATATGATTTTGTAAGTCTAGAAGGTTGTATTTCATCTACAGTAGAATTGGGAGCGCCATGCCTTCCCAAAGCCTCTGTTTCACTTTTAATTCCACAAGGGGCAGAAATTACCGATGTTGAAATTGTTTCTTTAGATACCGAGGAAATCACCGGTACTTATAATATTTATCCAACTCAACCTTCTCAACCATTTATAAAAGATAAGGTTTTCCCTTTTGTAGAACCGGATGAGGATATCTATAACCAGGCCAATTCTTTTCCTGAAAAAGTTATTCAGTCTATTCACACTGGCTCAATGGGTGGTTATAAACTCGCAAGTTTGCTTGTTTACCCGTTGCAGTATATACCAGCCGAAAAGAAGTTGGTTTTTTATTCGAGAATAAAATTTAAGATTACATACGAAGAAAATTTACGTTCCCTAAACACAAAAACAGAAAAACAAAACAAAATATTTAAAGAAAGGATCGAAAAACTAATCCTCAACCCCGAGGATATTGGAATGTTCGAACCTCCTCTCGGACTACGAGGTAGTCTGGATTTACCCGCAGATACTGTGGAATATGTAATAATAACTACAGATTCCTTTAAAACAACTTTTCAGGAACTTGCGGATTGGAAAACAAAAAAGGGTATTCCCGCGAAGGTTGTAACTCTTGATTCTATCTATGCTAATTACACGGGCGCGGATAACGCGGAGAGGATAAGAAATTTTCTTAAGGAAGCGAATTCCTCCTGGGGAACCATCTGGGTTCTTCTTGGAGGTCAGTGCGACTATGAATGGGGGCAGGAAATAGTTCCGAGAAGAAATGTCTGGTATAGAACTTCATATGTCGGACATTATCCTGATGAAGATACTATTCCTTCAGACCTTTATTTTTCAGATCTCGACGGCGACTGGAACGCGGATGGGGACAATATATACGGAGAATCTACAGACGATGTTGATCTCTACTCTGATGTTTTTGTGGGAAGAGCTCCTGTGCGGACTGTTGCCCAGGCGGAAACTTTTGTAAATAAAGTCCTTACTTATGAAAAAAATCCTCCGTCCGGTTATCAGAAAAAGATACTCCTGCCTGCCGCTTACTTGTGGCCGAGTATATATGATGAAACATTGTCTCAGGAAGCGATTGCCAATATAGTACCCGGAGATTGGCAAGTTTCGAGAATGTACGAAAGAAACGGAGATTTAACCAAAGAAGCTTTCGTCGATTCGGTTCGCGCGGGGTTCGGTTTTGCTCATCTAGTAGGACATGGTAATGAATATGGTATTTATATTTATTATGGCGACGAGTATTTTAGTTCCGATGATCTGGATGCTCTGGGCAACAACGAATTGCTCGGAATTCATAACTCAATCGGCTGTATGTGTGGCGCACTAGACCTTGTCCCTTACGGGGACTGTTTTGCAGAACATTATTTAACTCCTTCTACGGGAGGCAGTTACTCGATTATGAATTCAAGATACGGATGGGGAAGCCCTCCGGGCATGGGTCCTTCGGAGCATATTGACACCTGTTTTTATCATGAGATATTTAAGGAAGATTACACCTATCATGACCATCTGGGTGTAGCACACGCTTTTTCCAAAGACGGCTACGTATCTGAAGTTTCATGGTATGCAAATTGGGCATGGAGTATTTATGAGTTAAATCTATTCGGAGACCCAGAAATGCCTCTTTGGACTGATAACCCCGGAGAATTAACAGTTAATCACAATGTTGTAATACCTATTGGCGGAAGCACTTTCACTGTTAATGTTACCGAAGGCGGTTTCGGCGTGGAGGGTGCTCTTGTCTGCTTATATAAAGAAAGAGAAGTTTACCAGAAAGGGTATACCGACGCGTCCGGTAATATTACCCTGACTTTGTCGCCACCGCCTAGCTCCCTTGGAATAATGTACTGTACGGTAACAAAAAACAACTTTATACCCTATGAAGGTAACGTAAACGTAATTTCTCCTTCCGGTCCATGGGTTATTTTTGAAGAATATACAGTAACAGATTTATCGGGAACTGATAATAACGTCGATCCCGGTGATAGTATTGAGTTGTTCTTGACTGTACATAATGTAGGTCTTGATACTGCATATAATATTACAGGCATCCTAAGAACTGAGGATGCTTATGTAAATATTACGGATTCACTTGAAGATTTCGGTGATATATTAGCCGATTCCCTATCAATTAGTGTAGAGAATTTTGATTTTGATGTGTTACCCGGTTGTCCAGTAAACCATGTTATCAATTTTGAGCTTATTACAAGTGACGTAAACGACAGCACCTGGAACAGCAACTTTTCTGTACCAATATTAACACCTGATATATCGCTTTCCCCAGACACTTTAGATTTCGACACAGTATACATAGGTTATCCCGACACACTGGAACTTCTGGTTAAAAATGATGGCGGTGATACACTGACGGTGAGCGATATCACATCCGACAATATTGATTATTCTGTTGATATAGATAATTTCAGTCTACCACCCGATGAAACCCAGATAATAACGGTAATGTTTGCTCCGGTTTCCGCCGGTTTGTCCACTGGCACCTTGACGATTGAGAGCAATGACTTAGACTTGGCGAGTGCAACTGTTTTCCTGAAGGGCGAAGGTTTGGAACCTCCGGATATATCAGTTTCGCCCGACTCTTTAAGCGATAGTTTATTCACGGATGAGATATCTGTTGACACTTTAACTATCTATAATACAGGTTCAAGCAACTTAAATTTTGACATTGCAATTAATATAAAAACCTCGGTATTGAAAGAATTATCACAAAGAAACAAGAACACAGAAATAAAAAAAGAAACTAAAAGCTTAATTTCTTCAACTAATAGTGAATCTCCAGAATTTTCAGAGTTGGAACCTTACGAAACAGCTGGAGAAATAGATAACTTTACTATTGGAGAACCTCGGGAATTAGCTTACCCTCGGATGTTCGAGGATGATTTTGAGGATGGTGATTATGACGGCTGGCTAGACGCGGGTGGTACTGGAACGAAAGAAGTCACGAATTCCACAGCGGCAAAGGGAACCAACTACAGTTATCACGAATATTCTTCTCCTCGTTCACATTACAACGGAATCTATCAAGAATTTGATTCTATCCAACCTGGCTATATCGGTTTTTATATACGGTCAGGGTCTACTGGCACATCAGACACCTACTGTGTATTGCGAAATAGTATTGGTTATGATGCAATCTGGTTTTTCGCAGACCAGTCCGGACATCTTTATGTTAATGGCGATGTCGGAGGGGACCAAAGCTTTGATTATAGTTCTGAAACATGGTATCATATTGAATTCAAGAATATTGATTTCGTGGCGAAAACTTTTGATTACTATGTTAATGAGGAATTGATAAAGGCAGGAATTCCTTTCCGAAATGCTCCAGCAATAGAAGAGATATCTCGTATTGATGTTTATAATTACACTGAGGGAAGTGAAGCCTGGTGGGATGAATTTTTGATTGCAACAGAAGAATTTACATTGATTTACGTTGATTGCACCTCATCCACTATTCCATCAGGGAATAGTGCGCAGGTGGAAGTAACCTTTGATGCTACTGGCCTCTATGGAGGAAACTACTATGCGGATATTATTATTAACAGTAATGACCCTGACGAATCGGAAGTTATAGTCCCGGCTAATTTAAATGTAACAGGGATTCCCGATATTACTGTTTCGGAAGATACCATAAATTATGATATTGTTTTTACAGGTTATTCCTCAACTGATACATTATTTATTAGAAATGTTGGTACGGATTTGCTAACTGTTAATAATATTTCATCTGATAATTCCGATTTCACTGTAGATGTTATTAATTTTTCTGTAAATCCAGAAGAAATGCAAGCGGTTGCAGTCACCTGCACGCCCAGCACACTGGGAATAATCACAGGAACTTTGACCATCCAGTCCGATGACCCGGATGAACCAACTGTAGAGATCAGCTTGCGGGTAGAATGTTTGGAACCTCCGGATATATCAGTTTCGCCCGACTCACTTAGTGATAGTCTTTTAACCGGGCAGACCTCAACCCATAATTTAACAGTCCACAATACCGGCGCCAGTGATCTAATTTTATGTATTTCGGATAAAAAAATTGACACTGTTCCCATAATATTTACAAATTCCATATTCACCCAAGGAAGTCTAGGAAAGAAGAACTCACGCTCTAAAAGAAGTATCGAAGGAAAAATAGCCACAGAGAATTCATCCATAAGTATTTTTCGAACATATGATTCTCCTACAGCGGGAGAAACAGCGAATATAGCAATACTTGGTTCTGATGATTCGGGTAGCGATTTATATCTTAATAATATAGCTCAATATCTTATAAATTCAGGACGGTTTGCCTCTGTAGCTACGATAAACGCATTTGCCTCTACCCCCACCCTAGCCGAACTGCAAACATATGATGTAGTAGGCGTATTTGGTTGGAATTACTGGAATAACCCAGATTCCATAGGTAATGTTCTAGCTGATTATGTTGATGCGGGAGGTAATGTTTTTATTGCCTTTGCAGCAAACGGAACCGGGGGGAATTGGATGGTTGAGGGACGATTCGATTCTGAAAATTACTGGTTAATTTCTCCATATAGTTATGACGGGGATATTTCTTATTCTATGGGTACTGTCTTCGAACCAGCTCATCCAATTATGGACGGAGTAAGCACATTAATTTCAAGATCCAAATTGGACCCTGGAGCTTCTGTTAGTGAAGGTGCAACATTGTTGGCGGAATTCGAAGATGGATCCCCACTTATAGCTGTAAAGGAATTGGAGCGTAGCAAACGTATAGATATAAGTTTTCCGTTTTTTACTTCTTCTGTAAGTGATTGGGGAATTGATACAACTTCCGACGTCAGATTGCTGATTATTAATGCGTTCGATTGGCTCTCAGGCCCAACATGGCTTTCCGAAAATCCTACCTCGGACACTATTTCTGCAGGCGATAGTTTATGCGTAGAAGTTACTTTTGACGCTACTGGCCTATACGGAGGAAACTACTATGCAGATATTATTATTAACAGTAATGACCCTGATGAGTCGGAAGTTGCCATCCCTGCACACTTGCATGTAACTGGGGCTCCTGATATAACAGTTTCTGAAGATACCCTGGATTACGGTACTGTTTTCTCTGGTTCCTCCGCAACTGATACGCTTATAGTTTCAAATGAAGGAACCGATACGTTAACAATAAGTAATATCGCAACTGATTATTACAATTATATTATTGATACTACAAATTTTACTTTGAATCCTAAAGAATCCCAGGAAGTTGTTATCACCTTTACACCCATCTCGCTGGGTACGATCATAAGAGTCTTAAGGATTGAGTGCGATGACCCGGATGAGTCGAATGTAACATTATTTCTGCGAGGAGAATGTGTAGAGCCTCCCGATATCTCAGTCTCCACTGATTCCTTAAGCGATACTCTATTAACAGATCAAACATCTACTCATTTACTAACGATTTACAACACAGGTCTCAGTGATCTAAACCTTGATATTCTGATTGAAGAAATTAATCCATTTTTGAAGGAATTAGAAATAAGCAAAAAGCCACCTAAAGATTCACCTACCTCTATTGCTTTAGAATCTTTAAAACCTGAGGAAGCGGCTGATGGCGTACCTAGTAATTTTGTAACAAGTACCCCACGCGCATTTGCTTCTCCTAAGATATTCGGGGATGATTTTGAAGACGGTGATTATAACGGCTGGCTAGAAGGTGACGGCTATGGAATAAAAGAAGTTACAAACGCTACGGCTGCCAATGGAACCGAATACAGCTACCATGAATACGAGTCCTCTGCTAATTCTCACTATGATGGGATTTATCAGGAATTGGGCGTTGCTCAACCGGGTTATATTAGTTTCTATATTCGTTCCGGGTCTAACACAACCCATGACGCTTACGTTGTATTAACCAATAGTTTAGGTGAAGATGTGATCTTTTTCTTTGCAAGAGGAAGTGGGTATCTTTATGTTAATGCAAATGTTGGCGGAGACGAGACGTATACTTATACAGCAGAGACATGGTATCATATTGAGTTTAAGAATATTGATTTCGTATCAAAGACTTTCGACTACTATGTTAATGAGGTTTTGATAAAGGCTGGTATTCCTTTTCGAGATGCATCGACTACTCAAGATTTTAATCGTCTGGATCTTTATAATTTTACTGAGGGCTCCCAGGCTTGGTGGGATGAGATTTTAATTGCAACAGAGGAATTCCCTACCTGGGTTATGGTTGATACAGCCAGAGGAACGGTTCCGGCAGGTGACAGCATACAAATAGAAGTACTTTTTGATGCCGCAGGTATGAATGTTGGTAATTACTATGCGAATATTATTATCGAAAGTAACGATCCAAGCAATTCAGAAGTAAGGATTTCAGCACACATGCAGGTAGCAACAGGCAGTGGTACCGAAGAAGCTAAAATTCCAGAAGTCTTTTTTGTCAAACAGAACTATCCTAATCCATTTAATTCTCAGACTTCCATAAGATATGGATGTCCTAAAAAAGCAAAAGTTTGTATACAGGTTTTTGACATTACGGGAAGAATTGTAAATACTCTTATAGATAAAGAAGTAGAAGCAGGGTATCATGAAGTTATGTGGGAAGGCAACAACAAATTCGGGAGAAAGGTCGCAAACGCAGTATATTTTTATAGAATACAGGCTGGAGATTTTACGGCAACTAAAAAGATGATATTTTTACAGTAAACCTTCTAATAACATTCTGAGTTTAATTATCAAATAGAAAAACAGTTAAAAAAAGACCGGTGACCAACGACTAATGACCGAAAACAAAAACTCTGTTTTCTCTGCGTCTCAGTTTGGTAATAATTCCGGAATCTTCTTTAGTTTATTAAATCCGATAATTTCTTCTCTTTCTTTTAACAGGGTTGTAACTCGAGTTCCGGAAAAAGTTGAAACAACAGATTCCAGGATTCCCTTCTGTCCTTCATATTTATTAAGGATTACTGATTCCACAGCTATGCCTAAATCTTTCAGATGATTTATAATGATTTGCGACTCGGATAAAGAAAGGGAATTGGGATTCATTACAATTACATAATGACTTTTTTTTGATTGGAAAACTTCTACGAGGTTTTTAAATTTTAAAACCATACCTGTTATTTCTTTTAAAACTTTATCGGTATCTTTCTTCTTTTCTTTCTTTCCTGCGTGTATTTTGTTTATAGTCTCTCTTTTATCCAGTATGTGTTTCCTGAGTAAAGAAAGCTGTTCCAACCATTTTAATGAAGAATAAGGCAACGACAAGAAGTTTAAAAATAGAGCGGTTGGAGGAGTATCAAATATTATTATATCCATATCTTTATTTTTTTTTAAAACATCTTCAACGGCAAGTATTGTCGCATATTCTTCGAGTCCCGGAGAGTATTTTAGAGTTTTGAAGTATTTGTTAAGATTAAAAGCTGTTTGATTTTTATAGGTGGCTCTCATTTCATCTTCAATTGAAGTAAGATACTTTCTTTTCCATATATTCAAATCTGTTTCTTGTGCGTAGAGTTTATTTGCGATCTTGCGACTTTCATTCGACAACTTTTTTTCAAAGATTTGAGAGAGATTATGTGCCGGATCGATAGAATTGATTAAAACGCTTTTCCCATTATTTGATTTTTGCACGGAAAATACGGCAGAGCATGTCGATTTTCCTGTGCCACCTTTTCCCGCAAAAAAATATATATCCGGACTCATCAGGTAATATCCAGGGTAGAAAACAATTCCCCAAGAGGGTCTTTTGAAGTAAAAACTCTATTCATCATTATCAATAATTCTTTTTCCATTTTGGGAAGTAACTTTAGAGTTATATTAACAGGAGGAGCAGGCAAACCCACAAAACAACCGAAGAGAAGAATAGCAAATATATTCTCCAACTGAATTAACTCAACTTCAATAACACCAGTGGCTAATCCTTTCTCAAAAAAAGATATTGCTATAAACCATTTTTTTGCTCTATTTTTTATTTTTTCCCATATTTTAAAACAGATGGTTTTCATGATATCAATAAACTATAAATTCAACGTTTACTGACAGTTACGATCATTCCTTCTATAATTATCCATACATTCAAGCATAGAATTATCAAATTCAATACCAAGAGTACAGAATTCCTGCTACCAATAAAATTGATTTGGTTTATCACAAGAGCCCAGGTTGTTATAAGTGCCATAAATATACATGGTATGCCAGAAATTAAGAATTTTATACCGCCTTTTCTTTTTAGCCAGATGGTTATAAGTAAAAGAGCCAGTGCCGCAAGAGTTTGATTTGTTGCCCCAAACATCGGCCAGAGTTTCAAAGCTCCACTTCCGCTTGCACCTGTCGTGAAAGCTAGAAGTCCAGCTGTTATTACAGCAACGGCAGTAGCGAATTTCCTGTCTTGAAATATTTTAACCTCTCCGAACAACTCAGATAGAACGTACCTCTGAATTCTGGTTGCCGTATCAAGGGTTGTGCCGGCAAAAGATACAACGAATACACCCATAATGACGACTGCGACGCTTTTAGGAATTCCTATCGAATTTATAATATTAGCCGCACCGATTACAAAAGCAGAAATCTTTGAACCGAGACCCTGCGCTGCTGTCCAGGAAGAATAATGGGCTGTCCAAGCGGGTATACCTGTAAGGAAATTTCCTTTTCCGTTCTGATATGCAATACCTATACCTGCAGCAACTGCAATAATTACAAGAACGGCAAGCACTCCCTCCATTACCATCGCTCCATAACCGATCAATTGGCTATCTGTTTCCTTCCTGATTTGTTTTGCTGAAGTTCCGGAAGAAACCAGGGAATGGAAGCCTGATACCGCTCCACAGGCTATTGTTATGAATATAAAAGGTACCAAAGGTGGAGCACCCTTTGGGGCGAAGTTGATGGCAGGAGCCACTATATGAAAATTTGTATTCCCGATTGCAGATACAAATACTCCCACAAAAAGAAGGAAGAAAGCAACAAAAAGTTGATGCGAATTTATGTAATCCCTCGGTTGAAGCAATGTAGTAACCGGCAACATAGAAGCTATATATGCGTAAATTAGCAAAATTATAGTCCAGACACCTGTTGCAGGAATATTAGAAAGTCCCGGCATAGTGAGAGGGAAAAAACTCCCTAATACAATCGTCGAATACATCAGAATGACCGCTATAATAGAAAATAAAGCCAGGTTTCCTTTCTTTTTATAAACTATCCACCCTAACCAGACAGCTATTGGTATCTGAAACCACATGGGAAAAACCGATTCCGGAAACATATCAAAAATTACGGCCATAACAAGACCAAAGACTGCTATTACTATAAGGAGTTCAAGAAAAACAATCAGGAAAAATGCCCTCTGGGTTCTTTTGTTTATATACTTACCTGTTATTTCCGAAATTGATTTACCCTGATTTCTTAAGGATAGAACAAGAGAACCAAAGTCATGTACCGCACCGATTACAAGCGTACCCACGACAATCCATATTATTGCTGGTACCCATCCCCATATTATTCCTATTGCAGGTCCCACAATAGGACCTGTCCCTGCAATAGAAGTAAAGTGATGCCCGAATATGATTTCTTTTCGTGTGGGAACATAATCTATACCATCCTCGAATTCATGAGCAGGGGTAATGTTTCCATCATGTAATTTGTATATTTCTTTAGAAATAAAACTTCCATAAAACTTATAAACAAGAAAAAACACAAAAAAGCAGATAATCATTAACAGGACAACATCCATTATTCCTCCTCTACTTATATATCTTTAATTTGATAATATACATCTTCCAAACTACTAATTTTTTTTCATAGAAAATTAAATATCAAAAATTAAAAAGCAAAATGACAAATTAAAATGTAAAATTATCATTCTCTTTAACCGCAAAAAATATAAATCGTTTTTCGTTGTAAATCAAGTGTGTTTTTCTTTTGTTTTTTCTTTTTAAACTTTGATTTGTATTTTTACATTTTAATATTTGATTTTTAAATTCTGTCGGTTTTATTGACTCGTTGTCTTTGACTTTGACGTTATTTGCCATTAATACTTTTATCTTAGTATTCAGTGTGCTTCATTCCAATTCTTACCGAAAGAATAATCTACTTTCAAAGTTATTTTAACCGATCCTCCGGCACTTTCCATAGCAGGCAATATAAGGTCTATTGCCTCTTGTTTTTCGATTAAGGGTACTTCAAATAGAAGTTCATCGTGAATCTGAAGAATCATTTTTGTTTTTAACGTTTTATTTTTTAACTTTTTATTTATTAATATCATTGCTTTTTTTATTATATCGGCTGCACTGCCCTGTATGGGTGTATTTATTGCTATTCTCTTTCCGTATTCTATTTGCTGTT
>CAZALG010000014.1:0-15428 GCA_964485935.1 uncultured bacterium
ATTATCGCTAATCCAGTTAACCGAATAACTACTTGCTGATTGTATGCCATCGACAAGAGAAGCAACTTTCTGTCCCAATAAATTGTAAACACATATATCTACTTTCTCTCTGCCGATGAAACTATAATTTATCTTAACATTAGAAAAATTATTTATAATAGAAGCATTTGATTTGGGAAATATATCTTCTACTCCTGAGCCACCTATATGGTTAACAATATAAAAACCTTCATTGCCGTTCGCCACATAGGCAATATTCCCCACTACAAAAATACCATTTGCATATCCTCCGCCTTCATAGTAACCAACTTCAAAAGGATTGGCAGGGTTTGCTATACTGATAATTCTTAACCCGCCCGCATTACTCGCAATATACGCGAAAGTGTCAACAACATATACATCTTGAGCCATTCCTTCTACTTTATAAGTATTAATCTTAAAAGGGTCTGATGGATTTGCCGCATTGATAATATCTAAACCATCAAGGGCATTTGCAATATAAGCAAATATACCTGATACAAAAACCGCGTAACTGGCAAACCCCGGAACACCGGGCCCAACCTCCAAAGGATCGGTAGGGTCGGAAACATCTAATATGACCAATCCGGAACCAAGAACTATAACATAGGCAAGAGTATCTACAACATAGACATCAAAGACAGTACCACCAGTATAAAAACCAATTTCCTGTGGATTGGAGGGTTCTTTTATGTTGATTATTCTTAAACCGTTTATATAATCCGCCACATAAGCCAGAGTGTCTGAAACATGAAGAGCTCCTACATAATCATCTGTTGTATTATAACTCCCAATTTTTGAGGGGTTAGAAGGGTCGGAAACATTCATTATACAAAGACCAGAGTCGGTATTCGCGACATAGGCAAAAGTATCTATTACCGACACACTATATGCAATACTTCCATTATCATAATTACCTGTTTCTAATGGATTTGAAGGATTGGAAATATCGAATATTCTTAGACCGTCATATCCATCCGCGACATATGCAAATTGATTTCTTACATATATGCCGTAAACACCGCCTCCTGTATCATAAAATCCTTCTTCTCTTGGATTGTAAGGATTCGATACATCGACAATACGAACCCCATCTCCCGAACTTGCCACATAAGCAAGAGGACCTTCAATATAGACTCCCACTGCGGATTCTCCTGCTCTGCACCGTCCTATTTCTATTGGGTTTGAAGGATTGGAAACATCTATTATTCGTAAACTTTTATCAGGGCTACCGTCAACCGCCATATAAACAAGAGAACCCTCCGCGTAAATATCGTAGAAAGAACCATCTGCAGGATAATAACTCCCAATCTTTGAAGGATTAAGCGGATCGGAAACATCTATTACGCAAAACCCTGAATCATTCTTCATTACATAGGCAAAGGTATCTACCACAGATATATCATCAGTCCATGGTTCCATTTCGTAAAAACTGACAGTGTCAGGATTGGCAGGATCCGAAACGTCTACGATGTAAAGTCCGGAAGAGATTAAAAAATAGACGAGAGTATCCCGGGCATAAATTCCGGATGAACTTAAACTGCTACTGAACCTTCCCACCTTGTAAGGCAATGCAGGATTCGATATATCCAAAATATCAAAACCTCTCTTCACAAGAATATATGCGAAGGTATCTTTTACAAACACTACTTCGACGGAAACCGAATCATAATTGCCAATTTCCGATAAATTATCTGGATCTGATACATCGATAATTCGCAAACCATACGAACCACTAGCTATATACGCGGTATTATTCGACACAGCAATGTCTGAGATACTCGATGGTGTTTGAATTTCTCCGATAACGACAGGATTTTCAGGGTTTTTTGTATTAAGTACCTTAAAATACCTTCCATCTCCTATATAAGCAAGTGTGTCCAACGCGAATACCGCGTTACAGGGCCCCCTGAACCACCCTCCTTCGAGCGAGCAGTTTAATGAATCTGCCCTCAATCTTCTAAATTTCTCGCGATCCTTAGTAAATTCACTCATTAATGGTTGTCTTCCTAACAATCTTTCCTTTATTAAATCAATTTTATTTTTTGGATCTAATGGCAACCGACTATCGAAAAGAGAACCCGATAAAACCAGAAAACTAACAAACAATAAAAGAATAAAAACTAATTTCTTCATTAACACCTCCCTCTGGAAATTGTAAACTTCAAATTATAATTAGCCAATTGTAAATTCTTTTAATAAAAAAGCAAACTCCCCTATCCAATTTACAATTAGGCTATAATCTTCACCTTTCTAAATCTATATTTCTAAATTCTTAGAACTTCTTCAACGTTTCTGCTAAAAATTTTATAAAAACAATATTTGAAAAATAAAAAAACTATTTATTTTCTATATTTATGTTTAAAATTTTAATGGTTTTTTTCTCTTTGTCAAGGGTAAAATGCTATTTTTTATTAGCACATAATAGGGTATAGTAAAGAGGGTATAGATGAAGATATTAAAAGCGGTAAGCGGATATCGTATTGTCTTTGCGTATTCTGTGACGCGGTGTTAGATATTTGTCTAAAAACCCTTGAGGTTTCTTTCGGGTAATGTCTTCGCGGTTATTCCAATTCTTCCGGGTTAATATAATCCCCGTATTTTTCTTGTGCGGAGATTAGCCTTTCTCTCTGTTTTTCTAAAACATCGAAAAGAATCTGCGGTGCATCCATAACCTGTGTTTTGTAAATTTCCTCTATTCGGTCAATCTTTGCGATATTTTCTTTCACTCTTATTTTGAACTGTTCGTTGTAGTCTTCTTCTGTGAAATCTTTATTTATAACTTCCTTAAAGAGTTTTTTGAGATCTTCGTATTTAGGTATACGTCCTGTAGGGGCATCTATTGCATCTACATCTCTATTCGCTCGGAGTTCCGCCCATTTATACCATACTTTTTTGTCTTCTCTTGAGTTAAGAAAATTTCCTTCTTTATCCTTAAGGAAGTAATTGACTGCGAAAATGCTGGGTTCTTTTTCCAACCCTTTTGCAAAATCAAGATTCGCGTTAATGTAATCCCTTATTGGGATGGAGAGGAAATCGAGGTTCGACATGGGATTGAATTTTCTTACCCCCTCTTGTCCCAGAGTTGCAGCGGTGGTTTCTGATTCTAGTGATGCACCATACGCGATTATTCCGTGAGTCCAGTCGAAAGCTTCTTTTATAGGCACCCATGTATCGGAATCTCTGCCTCCGTAAACCATACCTCCTACTTCTACACCTTTAGGGTCATGTAATGTCGGGTCAAGATTGTCGAAATTCTCAAGCTCGACTGTAAAACGGGCATTACGGTGTGATACTGTTATTTCTTTACCGCTTTCATCTTTTTTCCCTTTATGCCATTCCCCCGAGTGGTTTATACCTTTCTCAGGTGTTTCACCGTCTTTACCGATCCAGTGCACTCCCCCCTCGGGTGTCATTAAAATATTAGAAAATATTATTTCTGCAGGAGAGTGGAGGGCATCCCAGATGATCGGATCATCCCCGGAATTAACTCCCATAATAATTCCAAACACCCCCTTTTCGACATTAACCGCTCTGACCCTTCCGTCTCTTTTTCTTAAGTAAGCAATATCGTCGCCGACGACGGTCTCATTATCGAGCATAGAGGTGGACGTTTTACCACAAAGAGATGGGAATGCGCCTGTAAAATAAGTAACCCTATTGTTTGGTCCGTGAACTCCCATGACCAGCATATGTTCAGTAAGCCAACCCTCTTTAGCGCCGCGGTTAATTGCAAGGCGCATTGACAGTTTTTTAAGCCCTATTGTATTACCGCCGTACTGAGTGTTTGCACTGTATACTACATTCTCTTCAAGATCGATATACACACGACGCTTATCCAGATTTTTACTTGTATTTCTTTCGTCTAACTCACCGGCAGAATGAACTATTTTAAAAAACCGGGCGTTTCTGCCCTGACGAACAAATTCTTCGAACCCCTGCCGGTAAAGCAAATCTTCACTATGAGCAACATATGCAGAGTCGGTCATCTGCATAACAGGTTGAGAAAAGTCCGAATTGGTGGGTCCGAGACAGAAAAATCGAATATATACTTCTTTGCCCTTCATTATATCTTTCATTATTTCGTGTATTTCATCAAGGGATTCTTGTCTTTTCGCTGTGTTTATTGCCTTGTCAAGTTTTACACCTTCGGGCAGCAATATTTTTGTATTCTGCTTGTCCCTAGCCTGGTCATTATAATTGTCGAAATGAATTGTATGATTTTCTGCCGAGAGCTGAATTTCCTCTCCGTTTTTAACGGATATTTCTCTTATGTATTCAATATCTTCTTCGGAGTCTGAACAAACAAACACTTTTTCAGGATTGCAATGCTCTAAATATTTTGCGATAAATTCATGCAGTTCGGGATTGTCGATTCTTATTATTTTCTCATACTGTTCGCTTCCCAGTTTTTCTTTTAAAATACTTGAAGACACTATTATCCTCCTCTTTTTGATTTTTCCTGGAGGTTGATTTTTAATGAATATAAATCAGGTTTTAATGCATATTTTCTCATTCTATTTTTAACCCTTGGGGATGATAATGAATTTTCTTAATCTGTCAAGGGGGAAATTCGGGCTGTTTTTGGCACCGTCACTCAACTTCTTAAAATTTATCAAAAAATATCAGACGCAAAAGTACAAAAATGTTTTAAATTTTCTAAACTTTATAATTTATTCCTTAAATAAGGGGGTGGATTTAAAAAAACGACAAAAAATCTCGTGGTTACTATCTGTTTTCCCCTTGCAGATGAAGTGTTTTTTAGTATATTCAAGATAACGGGGCGTAGCGCAGCCTGGTTAGCGCGCCAGCATGGGGTGCTGGAAGTCGGCGGTTCGAATCCACCCGCCCCGATATTAATATTTTTATGAGGGGACTATTTTTTCTTTTAAATGAATTTTCTATTTCTATTTTTAAAGTTTTTGGGAAGTTTTTTACCTAAGGGTTTAGCAGACCTCATAGCCAGAGGTGCCGGCCGTCTATCGTATACTTTTATATATAAAAGAGGCCTTCGCAATCACCTTTCCAACCTCAAGATTGTTTTTAAGGATAAGAGTGAAAAAGAGCTCTTAAAGATATCGAAAAAAGCTGCTCTCAATCTTTCCGTTTGTCTTTATGAACACATTTTTATGGGAAGAATTCTTAATAGCAGGAATTATGATAAATATGTTAGAGGAGCTAGTCTCCAAAATCTTTTCAATGCGCATAAGGAAGGTAAAGGAGTTATAGCATTAACGGCTCATCTTGGCAACTATGAATGGGGTGCCGCTCTTGTGCACTTTAGAGGGTTACCTATAGCTGCTATTTCGGTCGTATATAAGACCCCCTACATAAAAGACATTTATGAGTTTAACAGGAAGAGAGCTGGTTATTCGGTTTTTTACGTTAAAAGAAGTTTCTCCGGACCGGTCAGGTTCTTAAAAAAAGGCGGGGTTCTTGCGATATTAGCAGATAGAAGTTTTGATGTTTCTACGATAAAAGTCAAGATGTTTGGGGAGGAGGTAGAAATTCCGAAAGGAGCGTTTTACCTTGCTTCAAAATTGGGGAGCCCTCTTGTTCCTGCATTTTCTATAAAAGAGAGGGATGGAAAATATCACGTTCATTTCGAGAGACCATTTAAAATCACTGAGGGAGAAATCACAGTTGGTATAAAAAAATATGTTAAAATCTTAGAGGCTTATATCAGGAAATATCCTGAACAATGGTTTTTATTTGATAAATTAGGAGAATGAAAATATTAATAATTATTCCCGCTTTCAATGAAGATGAGCATTTGGGAAAGTTGCTGAAAAAAATTTCTTTGGTTGTCCCTTTGAAAAGTGTTCTGGTGGTGGATGACGGCTCTTCTGACAAAACTTCAACTGTCGCGAAAAAAGCAGGTACCAAAGTATTAAGTTTCCAAAGCAATCAGGGTAAAGGTTTAGCTCTTAGAGCCGGCTTTGATTTTGCTATTAAAAACGGCTACGATGCAGTTATAACCATAGATGCAGATGGCCAGCATGATCCAGGGGAAATACCAAAGTTTTTTGAAAAAATAAAAAAGAGTGGTGCTGCCTTGATTATAGGCACAAGAGAACAAAATTTATCCGAGATGCCCTTCTTACGTTTTTTGGTTAATAAAACCACATCTCTGGTAACTTCTATTCTGGCTGGAGTCAGAGTAAATGACAGCCAATCGGGTTATCGGCTTATAAAGAAGAATTTAATCGAAAAAATAAATCTAAAGACCAGGCGTTTTCAGATGGAAACTGAGATAATAGTCAAAGCCGCAAGGGCGGGGTTCTCCATAGATGAGGTCCCAATTAAAACTATATATTTTGAAAAATTTAAGAGTTATATAAATCCTTTTTCCGATACCTTAAGATTTATCAGGCTTTCTTTGCGGATGTTATGGCATTAATACTTGTTTCCAACGACGATGGAATAGATGCTTTAGGAATAAAAGTTCTCCGGGAATCGGTAAAAAATTTAGGTGACGTAATAGTTTTTGCTCCCGAAGATAACAGAAGCGGAGCAAGTCATTCTCTTTCCATACATAAAAGTATAAAAGTAAAAAAAATAGATGATAAGACCTATTCCACCGACGGCACTCCTACAGATTGCATTCTTTATAGCGTACGCGGTATCTTAAAGAGAAAACCTGATATTATACTCGGGGGAATCAACCAGGGAGCCAACCTCGGAAGTGATGTTTCTTATTCAGGTACGGTTGCGGTTGCCATGGAAGGAGCTCTTCTGGGTATTCCTTCTGTTGCTTTTTCCCAAATTGATTTTTATAATTCTTTTGACCCGGAATTTGCCAAGAAAGTGACAAACTGGATATCAAGGCAGGTTCTTAAACATAAATTACCTGAAGGCATTTTTTTAAATGTTAATTTGCCTGCGGTCCCCAATGGCAAATTAAAAATAACATGCTTAGGAAACAGGATTTATCGGGACGAGATTGCAAAAGTCAAGGAAAAAAAAGAAGAATTTGTATACTCACTGGAAGGAGAAAGTCCTACCTGGATTCCAAGTCCGAATTCGGATTTTGATGCTGTACATGACGGATTTGTTTCCGTTACACCCATCCATATGGAGTATACCGATTTCAATATGATTGAAAAATTACGTCCCTGGGAGGAAAATTATTAGCTACGAGTATCAACGCAAAAAGATGGTCGAAAATCAAATAGAAAAAAGAGGTGTTTCGGATAAAAATGTTCTGTCTGCTATGGAAGAAGTTCCAAGACACGAATTTGTCGCAGAAGGATTAAAAGGTGTAGCCTATCAGGATGGGCCTCTTCCGATTGGTATGGATCAAACAATATCTCAGCCTTATATCGTTGCTCTGATGACAGAACTTCTTGATGTGTCTGAAGAACATAAGGTGCTTGAAGTTGGGACTGGTAGCGGCTACCAGGCTGCCGTAATTTCACATCTTGCGATGAGTGTTGTTAGTGTGGAAAGAATCCCGGAACTTTACAAAAAAGCAAAAAAGACCTTGCGTAAATTGAGTTACAATAATATAACTGTAGTGATGGCAGATGGTAGTATCGGTTATAAAGAATTTGCACCTTATGACAGGATAATTGTCACAGCCGCCTCTCCTTCTGTTCCGGATGAATTAATTGAACAATTGGCAGATAATGGCAAAATGGTGATTCCGGTTGGAGGTAAGTTCACTCAACAACTTGTTGTCTTGAAAAAAGAAGCTGGGAAAATAATTAAAACCGATAGTATCGGTGTAAGATTTGTGCCCCTCAAGGGTAAAAAAGGATGGGAAGACGGGGCGTAGCGCAGCCTGGTTAGCGCGCCTGCTTCGGGAGCAGGAGGTCGGTGGTTCAAATCCACTCGCCCCGATTTTCACCCCTTTTACCCCCTCATCCCAAGTTAAGTGGTTAAGTCGATAAATAGTTAAATGGTACCACCCAACCACTCATAAACTTAACAACTCAACCATCTGAGGAGGCTTTATTAAGGTAAACAGATTATGAAATTGAAAAAAGTTGGCGGATTCAGTATAGGAACTTTATTATCAAGAATAACCGGGCTGGGAAGGGAAGTTGCTTTCGCATATTTGTTTGGCTCTTCTGCTTTGATGGACGCTTTCAGGGTCGCTTTCAATATACCTAACCTCCTTAGAGATTTCTTCGGCGAAGGTGGAATGAATGCGGCTTTTGTGCCTGTTTTTTCTGAATATCATTCAAAAAAGGGGCAAGAAAGTGCAAATGAATATTTATCTTCTTTTCTTCTGCCCCTTATAATAATACTTCTGGTTTTAGTTTCGCTGGGAATTATATTTTCTCCCTTTCTAATTTCTTCTCTGGCAAGAGGTTTTAGCCGTGATCCTCTACAATACGAGGCGGCCGTCAAACTTACCAGAATAATGTTCCCTTTCCTTATATTTATTTCCCTTGCTTCCGTAGTTATTGGCATTCTCATGTATTTTGACCGTTTTTTTTTAACCGGAATTTATACTGTTTTTTTTAATATCTCGGTTATTGCATTTTCTTTTTTATTATATGAAAAATTGGGGATTTATGGCGCCGCTGTTGGAATTCTCACCGGTGGAGTAATTCAACTTTTATTTCTGCTATTCTTTCTCCCAAAATCTGGCATTAGATTAAAAAAGCCCCGCCTGCGTCACTCCGGGGTAAAACAATCATTTCGTCTCTTGGTCCCTGTTTTTTTTGCATATGCGGCAACGAGAATAAACGTGGCGGTTACTCTTTTTCTTGCGTCCCTTCTTCCCGCGGGTAATATATCCCACTTAAGTTATGCTTACAGGATAATGCAATTACCTCTTGGTATGTTCGGCGTGGCGGTTGCAGCCGTCTCTTTACCCGAACTTTCAAGAAAGGCAATCTCGAAGCTTGATCAATATCCCTACATATTATCGTCATTAAGAGCTGTTTTCTTACTTTCGATTCCTTCAGGTTTTTTCCTATTCTCTGTTCGTCTTTCTGTGGTCCGTATCATTTATGAACACGGTGCTTTTCTCATGCAGGACTCGCTAAAAACCTCTGCGATTCTTCTTTTTTATCTTATTGGGATACCTTTTATAGCGGGAAACAAAGTTATAGGTAATGTCTATTTTTCCAGAAAAGACACAAAGACTCCCATGAAAATAAGCTATGTTGCGATGATAATAAATATTATTTTAGCAGTAATTCTCTTAAATCGACTGGGTGTTAGAGGTTTGGCTCTTGCGGTTTCTATATCGGGTATAGTTCAATTTGTTTTGCTAATTAGACCTTATCGTAAAGTATTGAAAGATTTAAGTTTGTTTTTTCTTAATTTAATTCTCGCTTCTATTGTTGCCATCATCCCCGTACTCTACATACAGCGAATAAATGGATATATCTCATCTTTTATTTTAGGAGGGTTGGTTTTCGTCTTGATTTTTATCTGTTTGGGTTATATATTAAAAATCGAAGAGATATGCAAACTATTGAAGAAATTAAAAAATCGGTAGAAGCTTTACTGTTTGTTTCACCGGAACCATTAAGTTCCAGAAAAATGGCTGATGTGTTGGAGTGTAATGTGAGTACTGTAGAGAAAACACTTGCTCTCCTGGAAAAAGAATACGCGGAAACAGACAGAGCATTTTTTATAAAGAAAGTGAATAAAGGATTCAGCCTCTTTACTAAGCCTGGATTTTCCGAAATCATAAAACGATTAACGGGCAAAAGAGAATTATACTTGTCTAAGGCTGCGCTAACGACACTTGCAATTATAGCTTACAGGCAGCCTATAACACGCAGAGATATAGAAATGATAAGAGGAGTGGATAGTTCCGGCGTAATTCATACTCTCCAGGATGCAGGTTTGATAAAAGTAGTGGGTAAAGAAGATGTTTTTGGGCATCCGTTTTTATATGGTACAACCGGTAAATTTTTAGAAACTTTTCATTTGGGATCCCTTAAAGATCTTCCCCCAATAGAAAATGAGGATTCAGCGTTTTTTGGCGAGAGCGGGATTGGCTTCCAGAAGGGAAGCGAAAGCTCTGATTGAAAAAGGGCTCGTTAAAGTTAACGGAAAGGTTATATATGAACCTTTTTTTCGGGTAAATCCTAAAGACGACTTAGTAGAATTCAAAGGTAAAACAGCTAAGATCCCTAAAAATTGGACTTATATAATTTTAAATAAACCGAGAAAAGTAATTACTACCCTTTCCGACGAATTGGGGAGAAAAACAGTAATGGATTTTATTTCTTGCAAAGAAAAAGGTTTGGTTCCTGTAGGAAGATTAGACGAAGAATCTGAAGGGCTTCTTTTAATCACGAATGACGGCGACCTCATACACGGGTTAACTCATCCTTCTTTTGAGATAGAGAAAGAGTATGAAGTTACATTGCCAAGAGTTCCAGGAAAGGAGCTAAAAAAAATGGAAGAAGGAATAAAGGTTGGAAATGAGAATCTTAAGGCAAGTAGAGTCGTTTTTGAAAAAGGCAACAGGATAACTGTAACTCTGAAGGAAGGCAAAAACAGAGAAATAAGAAGAATGCTGGGAATGCTGGGATACAGGGCAAAGCGGCTTAAACGTATAAGGATTGGGTCTCTTAGCCTGTCGGGACTTAAAACCGGGCAGTGGCGGGAGCTAACCAGAAAAGAAGTTTCTAAATTGAAAGGTCTTGTTTGTGGAAAATATTAAGTCTTTTGTAGCTGTCGATCTGGAAACGACGGGTTTGGACCCGAAACTTGAAACAATAATTGAAGTCGGACTGGTCCATTTTGAAAATGGAAAAATTAAAGAAAAATTCACCCAAACAGTTAATCCATGTAAAACAGTTTCCGATAATGTATTAATGCTTACCGGAATAAAACAAGACGAGCTTTACTCAAGTCCTACTTTAGAGAAAGTTATACCCGATATTAAGAACTTCATCAAAAACAAACCCTTAGTTGGACACAATGTCGCGTTTGATATTAATTTCTTAGAAAAAAGTTTTTCTGTTGAAAATGTAACTTATGATACATTTAACTTAAGCAGAATCTATTTGCCATTTGCGTCAAGACATAGTCTCTCAAGCATTGCGGAATATTTTAAAATTCATTACGAGAATGCTCACAGGGCAAGTTACGATGCAGAAATGGCGGGCTGGATATTCCTTCAAATATTCGATTTGATGACAAACCTGAATCCGGAACTTTTAAAAAAACAATTAAATGTGATAACTGAGAAGTATAATGAAAGAGAAATTATAAAAAAGGCATTGGATATTTCTCTGCATAAAGGGCTAAACAGAGAATCTTATCCCTTCGATATTCCTGTTAATTTTCGTGAAAACAGGGGAAAAAGTAACTGCAACAACCATCTGGCAATAAAAGAATATTTTAACAATGAAAATCTGGAAGAAAGGAATCCACAGCTCATGATGGCTGAATTAGTTCAATCGACTCTGGCAGGCGGTGAATTTCTTCTTGTCGAGTCATCAGCGGGCACCGGAAAGTCTCTTGCCTATCTCGTCCCAAGTATATTGATGAGCATAGATGAAGATAATCCAATATATATTTCAAGTTATACAAAAAATCTCCAGCAACAACTCTTTAATAATGATATCCCTTTCGCTGAAGAAATTACCGGCTGCGGCGTAAACACAGTCCTTGAGAAAGGTCGTTCAAATTATCTCTGCATTCAAAAAACAAAAGAATTACCTAAGAATCTAGACCCGGTTTCTCTCTGTTCTCTCCTTCTTTGGAGTTTTCTAACAAGGACAGGTGATCTCTCGGAAATTTCTTATGTTTTTAGAGAAATAAATAAAGGTTTAGTATCTATGGATGAGTCATGTAAAAGGGAAATGTGCCCATATTATAGAGATTGCTTTTTCTATAATATGAAGAAAAGATTAAAAGACGCCGATCTCATTTTAGTTAACCATGCACTTTTTTTCACGGGAAATCTAAATGCTAATAATGTTATTTTCGATGAAGCTCACGAGCTTGAAAGGGCTGCCACTTCAGGTTTTTCCATGAGTATAAGTTTTGGAGAAATTCAATCAGTTCTTAATAATATATTACATGATGTAAAAAATACAAAAATTCTAAAAAAGATAAAAGAAACAATAAGTAAAGCAAAAGAGGCTTTTGAAAAGATCGCTGAAAAGGTCCTTACGCTCAACGATTATAGAGAAGGATTTTATAAAGATCAAGAAATCTCAACTTTACAGTCTCTTCAAGAATCACTTGAAGAAATAGTATCTCTACTATCCTCAGCCGAATTGGAAAACCAGAACGAAAAAGAAAAATTGAAAGAAATTATTATGAAAATGGGCGTTATAATCGAACAGGAAGCTGACGACAGAGTTTTTTATTACACAATACCCCATCGTCAACGTCTTTCTTCGATTGAAATCGTTGCAGCTCCTCTTGATTTAGCACCCTATCTTGAAGAATCACTTTATCCTAATGTTAATTCTTTTGTAATGACTTCGGCGACTTTGACAGTCGGAGAATCTTTTGATTTTATCAAAAATATTCTGGGTTTAAATAGTTTTGGTGAACGGCTAAAGGAAGTTTCGCTCCCTGAAACATACAAACTCAGAGAACAAGCTTTAACAATTATCCCCGCTTATATTCCAGACCCGGGAGAGGCGAACTTCATTGATCATGCTAGCCAATTTATAAAAGATGTTATTATTCCGGAGGAGAAAGGAACCCTGGTATTATTTATGTCCTACAAACACTTAAAAGGAGTTTATCAGCAGGTTACGGGCGATTTCGAGGCGCTTGGCAGAGAACTTTTGATACAGGGTTTTGGCAAATCAAGAAAGAAATTACTGACACTTTTCAAAGAAAATCCGACTTCTGTACTTTTCGGAACAGGTTCCTTTTGGCAGGGAATCGATGTGCCGGGGAAATCTCTGGAAATCGTAGTTATAGAAAAATTACCCTTTCCAAATCCTTCCGAACCGTTAGTTGGAGCAAAATCTGCTTACTTTGAGAAAAAGGGACTTGGCGGTTTCTCTTATTACATCCTTCCTCTTTCCGTTTTAAGATTCAAGCAGGGATTTGGAAGATTAATCCGTTCTACAAAAGACACGGGAGCTGTTATTGTCCTTGATACTCGCGTCCTCAATAAACCCTATGGTTCAGTATTTTTAGAATCTTTGCCGACGGAAATTTCCGTGGTCAGGACAAGCCTGGAAGCCCAGAATGCTCTTAAATCCTGGTTTGAAGAGGGTAAAATATATAGTGCTTTTACGGAAGATTCAGAATGGGAAGTTTTTTAAAAAAACCTGTTAAAGATATCCTTTTCGTTACAGTCGGCTATACCCTCGGCGGCAGCGAGAATATGATCTCGCGAATCGCTCTCAGTCTTAAGATGCGTGGCTATAAAATCAGAGTGCTTGCTTTTAAAGATTGGGGACCTATCTCTCAGAAACTAAAGAATGACGGCATTGAGTGTATTGCTTTAAAAGGTAAGGGAAAGTTTGATTTCCGGGTACTATGGAGATATTTTCTTTATTTGCGGAAGTCTCCGCCGGATTTAACAATCTCTTTTCTTTATCGTGCTTACATCCCAAGTCGTATTTTTGGTTTTCTTCTCGGCATACCAAATATCTCTTCTGTAAGGGACGTTCAGCAATGGATGAATTCATTTCAGATTTTCCTTGAGAAGCTTACAGCAAATTTTAGCGTTGTAATTTATTCCTGCTCAAATGCCGTTACCCAATTTTTGCTAAAAGATATAGGCATAAAAAAAGAAAAAGTTGTTACAATACAAAACGGCATTGACGTAGAATCTTTTTCTATTACAATAGACAGAAGACGAAAGCTGCAGGAATTAGGCTTGAGCAGTAATTTAAAAATAGTCGGCACGGTTTGCAGGCTCCACGAGCCGAAAAAAGGTATAAAAATTTTGCTGGAGGCGACAAAAGAAATCCAGAAAGAAACTAATTTCCAGTTGCTCATCATAGGTACAGGTAAAGACGAAAGGGAACTTAGACAAATGGCCCAAAAAGCGGAAATAAATGTTTCTTTTTTAGGAGAAAGAAAAGATGTAAAAGAGATCCTTCGGGTGATGGATATCTTTGTTCTTGCTTCTCTTTATGAAGGATTCCCTGTTGTAGTTCTCGAAGCTATGGCTTCCGGTCTTCCGATTGTTGCCAGCAAAGTGGGAGGATTAGAAGAAGCAGTATCAGACGGTAAAACTGGCTTTCTTATAGAACCAGGTAACCCAAATGACTTGGCAGGGAAGATTAAAAATCTTCTCTTGAATGAGAAAAGGAGAAAAAGATTTGGAGAAGCAGGGTTCAAACGAGTACAGGAAAATTTCTCGTTAAAAAGAACTGTGGATGGAATCGAAAGATTATGGAAGGATGATTTGAGATGAAGGATAAAACCATTTTAGTTACAGGAGGCGCGGGTTTCATCGGGTCCCATCTTGTCGAAAGGTTGGTCGAAAAAGGATATCTGGTTATTTGCCTGGATAATTTTAACGATTATTATGATCCGCGCTTAAAAGAAAACAATATCTCGGGGGTTGTTGAAAACTCTAATTTTAAACTAATCCGTGGAGACATTTTAGACCTTCCTCTTCTCGAAGATATTTTCTCTGGAACTCAAAACTCAACTCCAAACAAAGTAGTCCACCTTGCAGCAATGGCAGGTGTTCGTTCCTCAATTGTCAATCCGGAACCTTATGTTGATGTCGATGTTAAAGGTACTGTTAATTTGCTTGAAACGGCAAAAAAATATAATGTCGAACAGTTTATATTCGCTTCTTCGTCTTCTGTTTATGGATTAAACGAAAAAACTCCTTTCAGGGAAGACGACCCTGTCGACTTGCAAATTTCTCCATACGCTACAGCTAAAAGAGCTGCTGAAATCTTTTGCAAAACATACAATAATCTATACGGAATGCCCGTTACCATTTTAAGATTCTTTACGGTTTATGGTGAAAGACAGCGTCCCGATATGGCTATAAGGAAATTTACAAAACTTATAATCGAAGATAAACCGATACCGATGTTTGGTGACGGTAGCTCACTACGCGATTATACCTATATAAGTGATTGTATAGACTGCATCGTCTCTGCTATTGATTTTCCAAAAGATTTTGAGATAATAAATATTGGGAGTGGAATAACAATAAGCTTAAAAGAACTTATACGAATTTTAGAAAAAGTTACAAGAAAAAAAATCTCAATAAAACAATTTAATATGCAACCTGGGGACTTACCAACCACTTATGCGGATATAAGCAAAGCAAGAAAACTTTTCGGTTACAGCCCGCGGGTTACCATAAAAGAAGGAATTAAAAGATTTTTTGAATGGTATAAAAACACCTATACTTGATTTCAAAAGTAAAGAAATCATACGTTTGTTGAATTTTTAAATTTGCGTTGTAAAGGAGGATTTGGTGAAAGTCCCTTTGTTAAATTTAAATCGTCGTTATAATATGATAAAAAAAGAAATTGACAGGG
>CAZALG010000015.1:0-14892 GCA_964485935.1 uncultured bacterium
GGTAACTTTTAAAAAACTTTTCAAATTCATCTTCCGATTTCTCCTTTAATTTCTTAATATTTATTTGCAAATTATTATATTTTCTTTTCATAATGTTTGACGCAAAAAATTATTATTTGTTTCAAAGATAGATGTATTTTCAACCATTGTCAAGGTAAAAAAATACCCGCACAATCCCAGATGCTGATTTTATAATAGAAATCACAGAATAATGCGAAAAATAGTTGACAAAACCGTATGTAACTATTAAGATTATTATATAATATAGTGAAGAAAATAAAAAAAAGAAGGTGGTTTAAATGAAAGATAAGAAAAAGAGTAAAGAACAGCTTTTAAAAGAAATAGAAAAATTAGGCAAAGACAAAGATTTACTCGAAAACTTATTAAAAAGTATTCCAGTCTCACTTTATTTTAAAGATAAAGAGGGGCGTCTTATTCGTGTGAGCCGATATTATCTTGAGCAGTCAGGAGCTCCTTCACTCGATGCTGAGAAAGAATTAATAGGGAAAACTGATTTTGATTTATTTGGTGAGGAACTTGCGAGGTCTGCTCGCAAGGACGAAGAATATATAATGAAAACAAGAGAACCCGTAATAAACAGAGCTGAGGTTTCTTCGACTCCCGATGGTGAGCCGGTTTACCTTTCCACGACCAAAGCTCCAATGATAGACAGCAAAGGTAATGTGATAGGTATAGTAGGTCTGACTCAAGACGTTACAAAACGAAAGATTGCGGAAATCCAGCTTAAGGCTTTACTCGGAGAACTTTCCACTCCTGTTCTGTATGCGTGGGAGGGAATAATTATAATGCCTCTTATAGGCACATTGGCAAGCGACAGAGCACAAAATGCGACGCATATAATACTTAAAAGCATAACTCGGTATAAGGTTAAATATGCTATAATCGATATTACGGGTGTGTCTGTTATTGATTCGATGGTAGCCGGTCAGCTAATAAAAACAGCAAAGGCTGTTGAAACCTTGGGAAGCAAAGCGATAATAACGGGTGTTTCCGCAGATATCGCATCCACTATCGTAGAGCTTGGTATCAATATGGAGGGAATTATGACCAGGAATACACTTTTAGAAGGACTTCATTTCGCCATCAAATCTGTCGAAAAATAAGAATTCAGGAGTTAGAAGTTAGTAGTCAGAATCCCAACACTACCACCAATAAGTTCAACAACAAATAACACGAATATTTTTTATTTTTTTAACACGAAACTCGTAATCCAAATTTGAATTCAAGCAAAGACAAGAAAATAAAAATATCGGGGAATGTTTGGAAATCTGGTGTTAATCTGTGTAATCCCGTGGTTGACTTTACAATTGGGATTTTATATTTTTGTATCTATCTTCGTGATAGGGGAGACTTGTACCCAGGATATCTTTAATTTCTGATTCTGCCCTACGAATTCTATCTGTTGCTGGCGGATGTGTAGAAAGAAGTCCAAGAACTGCGGGTGGAGGGTTGCCTTCCATTTTTTTAAATTTTTCAAAAACCTGAATCATACCTTTCGGATTGTAACCCGCATTTTTCGCGTATAGTAGTCCGTATCTATCCGCTTCAAATTCATTATCTCTGCTATACCCCTGAAGTATAAGCATTGCAGCAACATTAACAATATCTCCGGCAGCTCCTTCCGTTTTCTCACCCAGAGCGATTTGGGCGAGTATAGAGTATCCGTATATATTTTGCAGTTTTTTTACAGAATGTCTGGCTACGACATGACTGATTTCGTGAGCGAGAACAGCCGCAAGTTGAGCTTCATTATCAAGGATATCGAGTAGTCCTGTGTAAATATAAATAAAGCCTCCGGGACAGGCAAAAGCATTAATATCTTTTTTATCAATTACTTTGAATTTGTACTCTACATCCGTCCTGTCGCATACTCTGGCAATTTTTTGTCCCACTTCGTTTACATAGTTCTGGACGGTAGTATTTTTTAATAATTTTTCCTTGGATTCTACTTCAGTTGCAACCTGCTTTCCGATTTCTACTTCTTCAGGGGTGGAAATGAATATGAAATCGGTTTTTCCACCGGGGCCGGTGGTCACGCAAGAAATAATGAAGAACAGTAATAAAACAGCAAATTTTTTCATAAAAGAATTATATTGAATTTTGCGAGCTAGTCAATAGATAAACTAAGTGTCAGAAAAAATAACTCTCGGCTCACAGCTAACAGCTTTGAACGGTCACCGAAAAATCAAATATCAAAGATTAAAAATCAAAATGACAAATCAAAATTCAAAAATATTAAAAAAAAGAAAAACAAGAAATAAAAATATTTGTTTTACTTATGTAATTTGTTCTTCCTCTTTCTTGTGTGTTGTGGAGGCGGATCTGAAGTAAACAATAAAAAGATTGGGCTGGTGTGTGGCTTTGTGTGCTCCGTGTCTTTTTTACACGAGTTAAAAAGGAGTGGTGGGGTTTAGTGTATTTAGTGTGTTTCGTGGTTTAAAAAAAGTATTTTCGTTTTTTTGAAACAATTTTCCGCAGTGCTGCGTCAAACTGATTAAAAGGAGGCAAAAAATGATAAAGTACAAATTTCAATATAGATTCAAACACTTAGAAGAGAAATTTTACCCATCGAGCGATTTAGGTTATTTCGAAACATACAAACCCAAAAACATGTTCTTTTACAATTAAAAAGGAGGAATGATGGAAAGTATATTAATCCCAATGGTAGCTATACTTTTTCCGGTCTTTATAGTCTTTATTGTCTTTTACTTTGTCTTTACAACAGACTATAAGAAAGATAGACTAAAAAGAGAAGAAAGAATGAAGGCAATCGAAAAAGGAATAGAAATTCCGCTCGAACCAATAAAACCACCTCTCACACCACTCGATTACCTGAGGAGAGGTATGATATGCCTCGGAGTCGGACTTGGCCTTGTAATAGGAGGCTGGATTTTCGCAAATAACATGGGAGACCCGGGTATTTTTTCCTTACCAATGATTGGCTTCGTTCTAATTTTTATAGGAGCTGCGCTTGTAATCTTCTACAGAATCCAGAGCAAATCGGAAAAGTAAATTACACCTACCTTTGAATAAAAGAGGAGCAGTTTTAACTGCTCCTCTTTTATATTTTATATATTGTAAAAACTCTTAAGTCTGCTTTACCCCTGGTGGTCTGCTGATAATGGCAATTACAGCGCCCAGCAGGCAAAGTATACCGGTTACCGTAAAAGCCATAGAGTAACTTCTTGTTATCTCGAGAACTCTCGGCGCAAAAAGTGTACCGAGCAGTCCACCTACACCATAGGCGGTAAATACCAGACCGTAATTAATACCGATATTCTTCGTACCGTAAAAATCGGCGGTAATAGCGGGGAATATAGCCAGGTAACCGCCAAAACATAATCCGACAATGTATATTCCTATCCAGTAATAAAGCGGAAATACTTCTATGATGTTGTATAAAAGGATTGCAACACCATTTATAACCAGCATAAGAAAGAGTGTTCTCTTTCTACCTAAACTATCGGACAGTCGTCCCCAGAAAATTCTCCCTATTGCATTAAAGATCGCAAGTGTTCCAACCGCTATTGCCGCAACTTTCGGGGTTAATCCAACAAGTTCCTGACCTATAGGTGAAGTCTGTGCTATTATCATAAGTCCGGCAAGACAACCAAAGAAATACATTAACCAGACAAGATAAAACGACAGGGAAGAAAGCAGTTCAAGTGGACCAAAATCCCGTCCGGTTATTTGCGTCTTTTCAGGTGGAATCCACCCTTCCGGTTTCCAGTCCAAAGGCGGATTCCTTAATATCTGAGAACTAATCACTATTACACCAAGAAAAACGACTCCGAGAATTGCCAGAGTGGTGAAAACTCCTACTCCATCTATAAGTACTCGAGCTAACGGAGCAACAATCAAGGCTCCTGCCCCAAAGCCCGCAACACTTAAACCCGTTATCAAACCTCTTTTATCTGGGAACCATTTGATTCCTGTCGCAACGGGACATACGTAAGTAAATCCAATTCCAAATCCGGAGATAACACCATAGCCAATAGTAAGCCAAATAAAGGACTTTGAGAAAGCAGCTATCAGCATCCCTGCTCCTAAAACAATTCCGCCAACACTAGCAACAAGCTTAGGGCCAGCCTTATCTTGCCATCTTCCTCCTATTATTGTTGCAATAGCAAAAGATATCAAAACCAAAGAAAATGGAAGTGTTGCTTGACTCGGCGTCAAACCAAGGCCTCCATCTACGATCGTTTGCTGCAGGGGTATACGAAAAACACTCCAGGCGTAGATTGCACCAAGGCATAACTGAATGAGAACTGCCGCTCCCACTATTAACCATCGGTTAAAAACTTTCTCTTCCGCCATCAAAAACCTCCTTTTAGGTTTTTATAATATTTAAGTTGCGTCACCAATTCCTTCCACTGCTTCAGGATTGGCAAGTGTGGAAATATCTCCGACGGTTTTTCCTATTGCTTTGGCTCTTATTATTCTGCGCATTATCTTACCAGAACGAGTTTTAGGGACGTCATTAACAAAACCGATCTCATCCGGTCTTGCTATCTTACCTATTTCCTCTCCGACGTGCTCTCGTAATTCCTTCTTCAAATCATCGGACGGTTCTACTCCTTTTTTCAGAACCACAAAAGCAGTTATTGATTCACCTTTCAATTCGTGAGGTTTTCCGATGACGGCTGCTTCAGCGACTTTCGGATGACTTACTAAAGCGGATTCGACTTCTGAATTACCTATTCTATGTCCGGCAACGTTAAGAACGTCATCCGCTCTTCCCTGAACCCAGAAATAACCGTCTTCATCCTTTCTGGAGACATCGCCAGCAAGGTAAGTGTCGGGGAATTTGCTCCAATACACATTTTTATATCTTTCGGGGTCTTTGTAGAGACCTCTGAGCATCCCGGGCCATGGTTTAAGTATAACCAAGTTTCCGCCGGCATTCGTAATGGATTCACCCTCCTCGTTATATACATCTGCAGCGATTCCCGGCAAAGGGTTTGAAGCTGAACCGGGTTTTAGCGGAGTGATCGGCAATGGTGAAATCAAAAAATGCCCGGTTTCCGTCTGCCACCATGTATCCATTATAGGACATTGCTCTTTTCCTATGTACTTATGATACCATATCCATGCTTCCGGATTAATCGGCTCTCCAACCGAACCCAAAAGACGCAGTGAATCAAGATTACATTTTTGAGGATGTTCCTCTCCAAGTTTCATATGTGCTCTTATTGCTGTGGGAGAAGTATACAGAACTGTTATTTTATGTTTTTCTATCATCGCCCACCAACGCTCAGGTTCCGGAAATGCGGGTGCTCCCTCATATATTATTGAAGTTGTTCCAAGAATTAACGGAGCGTAAACAATATAACTATGTCCTGTTACCCATCCTATATCTGCCGCACACCACCAGACATCATCTTCTTTTAAATCGAATACCCATCTGAGCGTTTGTGCTGTGCCAACCGCATAACCACCGTGAGCATGTTGTATCCCCTTTGGTTTTCCTGTCGTGCCGGAGGTGTATAAAATGTAAAGAAGGTCATTCGCATCCATCTTTTCCGTTTCGCACTCAGCCGGCTGGTCTTTTGTAATCTCATGCCACCAAAGGTCTTTTTCTTCATTCCAGGGTACTTCATCCCCGGTACGTTTGTAAACGATAAGATGCTCAACTGAAGGAGCTCCATGTACAGCTTCATCAGCCTGTTTTTTCAAAGGGATTTTTTTACCTCGTCTATAGAAAAAGTCACAGGTAATAGCTACTTTTGCCTCGCAGTCGTTGAGCCTGTCACTGAATGCCGTGGCGCTGAACCCTGAGAAAACGACAGAATGAATTGCTCCAATCTTTGCGCATGCGAGCATTGCTATTGGAAGTTCTACGTGCATTGGCAAATAGATTCCCACTCTGTCTCCTTTTTTCACACCTAAACTCTTTAACGCATTAGCAAGTTTGTTAACCTCTTCATATAGTTCTCCATAGGTCCATTTCTTTACGTCGCCAGGTTCTCCTTCAAAGATGTAGGCAACTTTGTCCTTTTTTTCTGTTTTTACATGTTTGTCGAGAGCATCATGAACGATGTTATATTCCGCTCCAACAAACCATTTGGCGTATGGAGGATCCCACTCAAGTACTTTGTCGTAAGGTTTATACCATTCCACCAGCTCTTTCGCCATCTCTCCCCAAAACCATTCTAAGTCTTCCGCTTTTTCAAGCAGTTCGTCTAAATCTTTTATTCCGTGTTCATCCATCCATTTCTTGACATTGGTCTGCTCGACAAATTCCTGCGTTGGTTTAAAGACTCTTTTTTCTTCTAACAGGACACTTATATCTTTTTTTTCTTCGTTACTCAATTTGTCCTCCTTCGGTTTTTAAAATAATTTAACTTACTAAAAAACTTTATGTAGTGATTCCCTTAAATTTATAATACTGGAGTCTTAAAATTTGTCAATACCGTATACCTAACGTTAAATCTTATTCTAATATTACGATACAGTGTTATAAGAAGACCCTTTTTTTCCTTGGAATTTAAATATCAAAAATCAAAAAACAAAATAATAAACATAGTTAGTCTGTTGGTACGTTAGTCCGTTGGTCTGTTTTTTTTAACCCCCCAACACACCCACACACTAACTCACCAACAAATCTTAATATGTATTTTTGAAATTTGATTTGTAGTTTTACATTTTTATATTTGATGTTTAAATTTTAAAGACTTTATCATGAAAAGCTTACTATTTCAGTGGTGAATATCAATACAAACTGAAAAAGACGGTCCATCCTGATGCAGGGATTGACTTTTCCCTTTCCCTATATAGAATAGATAAAAGGAGACAGGCTGATGTTTGATATCAAAATTACCGGGACAGGGTCTTATCTACCCGATAAAATTTTAACGAATTCAGATTTGGAAAAAATGGTGGATACATCTGATGAATGGATTACGACAAGGACAGGTATAAAAGAAAGGCATATTGCGAGTAAAGAAGAAGCAACCTCAGACTTAACTACGAAAGCTGCAGAGAAAGCTCTTGATATGGCAGGAGTCTCAGCAAAAGAATTAGATGCGGTCATGGTTGCGACTATTACTCCTGACACCCTTTTTCCCGCAACTGCCTGCTGGGTTCAGAAAAAACTCGGCGTAAGACCCACAGTACCTGCTTTTGATATAAGTGCTGCCTGTTCTGGATATCTTTATGGTCTTATTCTAAGCTCAAGTTTGATAAAAACAGGGGTTGCCAACAAGGTCCTACTATGTGCTGGTGAGACCCTTTCAAAAATTACAAACTGGGACGACCGTTCCACCTGTGTTCTTTTCGGTGACGGAGCCGGGTGTGCGGTAATCGAGAAATCAGACGGAGATTCAGGATTGCTTTCATATGTCTGGGGCGCGGATGGAAAACTCGGAAATCTCTTAATACAGGAAGCTGGAGGGTCACGTATGCCCGCAACTAAAGAGACTGTCGAGCGAAATCTTCATACTGTATCGATGCAGGGCAACGATGTTTATAAACACGCCGTTACAAAAATGAAAAAGGCGGCTATTAAGTCTCTAAAAAAGGCTAATCTAAAGGGTGAAGATGTGGACGTGTACGTACCCCATCAGGCAAATATCAGAATAATCGAAGCTACGATAAAGAGAGCGGGGATTCCTATGGATAAAACCGTTGTTACCATTGATAAGACGGGAAATATGTCTGCCGCTACTATTCCTGTTGGTATCGATTGGGCGGTTAGAGACGGACGGTTAGATAGGGGAGATATATTGCTTTCAACGGCTTTTGGTGGTGGTTTTACATGGGGAGCCGCTGTCTTAAGGTGGTGATTAGTTGCTTGAATTAAGACTTCACGGCAGGGGAGGACAGGGGACTGTTGTAGCCGCTAAAGTACTTGCTGAAGCTTTGTGTAGCGAGGGGAAATTCGTTCAGGCTTTTCCGGAATACGGGGTGGAAAGAAGAGGAGCTCCTGTTAAAGCTTTTTTACGTGTAAAAGATGATATAGTATACGAGCGCTCTAAGATATACGAGCCTGATCATATAGTTGTGCTCGACCCTGCTTTTATAGGAGTTGTTGGTCTTACTGACGGATTAAAAAAAGGCGGATGGATAATTGTAAACACCACCCGTAAACCGGAAAAATTGGGATTCGACAGTAAATTTAATGTTGCCACTGTTGCGGCAAAGGAAATTGCTCTTAAATATCATTTAGGGACCGAGTCATCTCCGATTGTAAACACTGCTATACTTGGGGGAGTTATAAAGGTTTTAAAACTCTGTAGTTTGGAATCTCTTTTAGACGCTGTAAGAGAAGGGGTTCCTATCAAAAAAGAAGAAAATGTAAAAGCAGCCGAAGAGTCATATAAGAGAACGAAGGTTTGAAAATTGGCAAAAAAATCGGATAAAAAAATCATATTTAAAAAAGAAAAAGAAATGCCTCCTTTTGCAATTTCTTTTTATTCAATGGAATATAACAAAACAGGAATCTGGAGAAACTTTCGTCCGGTAATAGATTACGATAAGTGCACTTTTTGCTTAATTTGCTGGAAATCCTGTCCCGAGGCTGCCATAAAACTTAAAAAAACGAAAGTAAAAGGTAAGGAAAAACTTCAACCTGTTATTGATTATGAATATTGCAAAGGTTGTGGTATTTGCTGGGAAGAATGTCCTACGAAAGCTATAGATATTGAAGAGGAGTCAGATTGAGAAAGGTTTTAATGGGTAACCACGCCTTGTCTTACGGCGCTAAACTTTCCAGGGCTCAAGTAATTTCAGCGTATCCTATAACACCTCAAACTGAAGTTGTGGAGCTTCTTTCCCGTATGTGTGCTTCAGGAGAATTGAATGCAAAATTCATCAAAGTGGAATCCGAACACTCTGCTATGGCTGCTCTAATTGGAGCTTCTTCTACAGGGGTGCGAACATTCACTGCTACATCCGCACAGGGTTTAGCCCATATGCATGAAATGCTCCATTGGGCTGCAGGTGCAAGAACTCCTATCGTGATGGGCAATATCAATAGAGCTTTCGCTCCTCCCTGGTCTGTCTGGACGGAACAAAACGATTCACTCTCGCAGAGAGATACAGGATGGATGCAACTTTATGCTCAAAACAACCAGGAAGTTCTGGATTCGGTTATTCAGGCTTACAAAGTCGCAGAATCGCTTGATTTGCCTGCAATGGTAATTCTGGCAGCTTTTGTTCTTTCGCATACCTCGGAGACAGTTGAAATACCGGAACAGGAAAAAGTAGACGAATTTCTTCCGCCTTACGAAAGAGAATATAAACTCGACGCAGATGAACCGCATGCATTCGGAGGTTTGACCAATCCCGATAATTATTTTGAACTCCGATATAAGATTCAGAAAGCGATGGAAAAGGCTTTAATTAAGTGGGAAGAAGTAGGTGAAGAATTTGAAGAAATTTTTGGAAGAAAATACGGACTTATTGAAACGTATAAAATTTCGGATGCAAAGAACTTAATCATTTCTTCGGCGACGATAGCTTCAACGGCAAGAAATGCTGTTGATAGCTTACGCGAAGGCGGAGCAAAGGTTGGGCTAATGCGAATAAGGGTTTTTAGACCTTTTCCTGCGGAACAGATCCGTGCTATTTTAAGTTCTGTAGATAAGGCGGTGGTGATTGACAGAAATATTGGATTCGGCGCTTCAGGGATATTCTATCAGGAAGTGAAAGCTGCGATGTATAACGAAAAAAATACACCTCCTATATTTGGGGTGGTGACAGGTTTAGGAGGTCGGGATGTATCCAGCAAAGATATAATTGAAATATATCAGGATGTGATTAGAAGGGAAAAGCCGAAATCGGATATAATATGGAAAGGTCTGAAAAAATGAAATTAAAAATACCAAAAGAAGAAATAATGGGGCATGGGAATCTTGCCTGTCAGGGATGCGGAGCTACTCTTGCGATGAGACATACGCTTAAAGCTCTGGGAAAAAATACTATTATTGTTTTGCCTGCATGTTGTTGGTCGGTAATAGACGGACCTTTTCCCCATTCGGTTGTCAATGTACCCCTTTTTCATACCGCTTTTGCTGCTGGCCCATCAACTGCTTCGGGTGTGAAAGCCGCACTTGAAATTCAGGGAAAAGACACCAATGTGGTTGCCTGGACGGGAGATGGAGGCACTTATGATATTGGACTCGGAACGCTCTCGGGTGCAGCCGAGCGAAATGATGACATGATTTATGTTTGTTATGATAATGAAGCTTATATGAATACAGGTATTCAGCGTAGTAGTTCGACACCGCTTAAAGCCTGGACTACGACTACTCCTGTAGAAAGCCCTAAAGAAACTCATAAAAAGGATATCATTTCAATAATGGCGGCACACCGTATTCCTTATATTGCGACAGCTTCTATATCTTATCCCGAAGATATGATAGAGAAATTTAAAAAAGCTAAAGACATTAAAGGTATGAGATTTATCCTTGTTTTCAGTCCGTGTCCTACAGGCTGGAAGTATGTTCCCCAGTTAACTGTAAAGTTAGCCAGGCTCGCTGTACAAAGCAGGGTTTTCCCTTTAGTCGAAATTGAAAATGGGATAAAATGGAAGTTGACGAAGGAAATTACCCACCCAAAACCGGTTGCCGACTATTTAAAACCCCAGGGAAGGTTCAAGCATTTGAGCAAGAAAGATTTAGTTGAGATTCAAAAAAACGTTAACCAGGACTGGGATAGGTTGCTCAAAAAAATAGAAAAGTAAATTATTTTTTAGATTATTGACTATAGATAAATATTATTTAAAATATCTTAAAAGGAGGTTTAATGTCAGGACACTCAAAATGGCATAGTATAAAACACCAGAAGGCGCAAGAAGATAAAAAAAGAGGTAAGATATTTTCTAAATTATCTCGAAAAATTTCAGTAGCTGCAAAAAAAGGCAAAGACCCAGAAAAAAATGTTGAACTTCGAAACGCCGTCCAGGAAGCAAAAGACAATGACATGCCCAAAGAAAGTATTGAACGAGCAATACTTAGAGGCTGCGGAGAACTTCCCGGTGTCGAATATACGGAAACAAAATACGAAGGATACGGTCCGGGCGGAGTCGCTTTATATGTCGAATGTTTGACCGACAACAGGAACAGAACTGCATCCGATATGAGGCACACAATGGAGAGGCATGGGGGAAAATTAGGGGCAGAGGGTTGCGTTTCGTATCTTTTTGAAAAAAAGGGATTGATATTTGTACCGAAAAAAGATTCTTCTGAAACGGAAGTTTATGATGCGGCTATCGAAGCCGGTGCTTTAGATATAAACGAAGAAAAAGATACTTACGAAATCCATACCAACCCTACTGATCTCCATAAGGTTTATAAAGCTCTGCAGGAAAAGAATATACCAGTTGAACATTTCGAGCTTACTTTTCTACCCACAGCCACAAAGAAAGTGGACGATAAAGACGCCAGGAAAATACTCAAACTTTTATCCGTACTGGAAGACCACGATGACGTCCAGCAAGTTTATTCCAATTTTGATATACCAGATGAGATACTTGAAGAAATAGGTTCCGAGAATTGAAAATATTAGGAATAGATCCGGGACTTACCCAAACCGGAATAGCCATACTTTCAAAAGACAACAAAAGCAATAAACTTTCATGGGAAATGTTAAGACATAAAAAAGGCGAAAATAGACTTCACAACTATTTTAAATCGCTCCGGGAAGTTATAAACAAAGAAAAGCCGGATCAAATTGTAATAGAAAGTATTTTTAGGGGACCTAATACCAAGACGCTTATAAAAATAGCCGAACTCCGGGGAGTGTATCTTCTTCTAACTCAAATGGGAGACCTTCCAATTTTAGAGTTTACTCCAAGAGAAATCAAACAGTCGGTAACAGGTTCTGGAGCTTCTTCCAAAGAACAGGTAAGGTATATGGTAAAAAAAATATTGGGTATAAAAGAAGAAATCCCACTGGATGTTTCCGATGCTTTTGGTGCAATAATATGTTACCTCAACAGAAACAACGAATATGCTGGAATCAATTAAGGGCGTAGTATTAGACATAGAAAAAGGAAAAATCAGCGTCAATGTTAGCGGTTTTGGCTTTCTGGTTAATACGATTATGGAAAGCGGAGTGCCTACTGTAGGAGATGAAATTTCTCTCTATACTCATATGTCAATAACACAAAACGGTTTAGATATTTACGGATTTGAGAACAAAACGGAAAGAGATCTTTTTAGAACGATTATCAAAGTGCCAAATGTTGGCCCAAAGACCGCTTTTTCTTTGATGCAGGGATTGGGAGGCCATGGTATTAGGAAAGCTCTGGATTCTAATGATCCGGATCCAATATCGAAAGTAAAAGGAATAGGCAGCAAAACTGCCAAGAGAATAATACTTGAGCTGAAAGACAAGTTGAAATTAGTTCCAAAAAAAGAATTCGAAGAAGCAAAAAAAGCTCTCATTGCGATAGGTTATAGTTCAAAAGAAGCGGATCAAGCAATATGTGAAGCTGTAAAAGATACAGACTATCTTTCGGTTGATGAAATAGTAAAAAAGGTATTAAAGGAAATATGAGAATAACATCACCCTCAAAAGACCCAACTGATGCTCAGTACGAAAAAAGCCTTCGTCCCAGATCTTTCTCAGAATTTATCAATCAGGACAAAGTCAAGGAAAATCTTGAAGTATTTACAAAAGCAGCAAAGAAGAGGGAGGACCCTCTCGACCATGTTCTTCTTTTTGGTCCTCCGGGGTTAGGTAAAACCACACTTGCCCACATTATCTCAAGAGAGATGGAGGTTGATATTACTGCTGTGGCTGGTCCGGTTCTTCAGCGTCCGAGAGACCTTGCAGGGATTCTTACGAAACTCCACCGTTTTGACGTGCTCTTTATAGATGAAATACATCGAGTTAATAAAGACGTAGAAGAATATTTATATCAAGCTATGGAAGACTTTTCCATAAATATAATGATAGATTCCGGTCCGGCTGCGCGTTCTATAGAAATAAATTTGCAACCTTTTACTCTTGTGGGAGCGACAACCAGAACGGGATTGCTATCCGCGCCTCTGCGTTCGCGATTCGGCTATATTCCGCGTTTGGATCATTATCAACCGAAAGATTTAAGCCAAATTATTAAACGCTCTTCTTCAATACTCGATATTAAAGTAAGTACCGACGCATCGGATGAGATAGCGAAGAGGGCGCGAGGAACTCCGAGAATAGCAAATAGATTACTAAGGCGAGTTAGGGATTTTGCAGAGGTAAAAGGTAAAGGAGAAATCGATTTGGAGATTACAAAGTATGCCTTAAAGCAACTTGAAGTAGATACCCGGGGTCTCGATATTATGGATAAAGCTATACTAAAAAGTATAATTGAAAAGTTTAACGGCGGTCCTGTGGGGTTAAAAACTATTGCTACCTCAGTTGGAGAAAAAGCAGAAACGATAGAAGAGGTTTTTGAGCCGTATTTAATAATAAGCGGGTTCTTAAAAAGAACTCCACAGGGTAGGGAAGCAACTCCGCTCGCTTACGAACATTTAAAAATCAAACATTTTAAGGGGAAAGGTAAGACGTTATTTTGAATTAGCCACTAAGGCACTTCTGAGTATCTAATTGTGAATTGTAAGTTGAAAATTGAAAATTGTAAATTAAAAAAACAGAAATAGCACGCGGATGAACTCAGATTTGCAGGATTTTTTTAACTCGAAACACAAAACTCGTAACTCGAAACTATAGTTCAGACAAAGGATACAAAGAGCATAGAATTTTTTAAATTTTCCTAACTTCCAACTTCTAACTTCTTTTAATGTCTGAAATGTCTTGTTCCGGTAAATAAAAGGGTAATATTGTGCTCGTTTGCTGCCTCAATAACTTCTTTATCCCTGACCGATCCACCCGGCTCGACAATAGCGGTTACACCAGCCTCTTTTGCCTTATCGATCGAGTCTCTAAAAGGGAAAAAAGCATCTGATGCCAGGACCGACCCTTCAGTTTCATGTCCGTGTTTTTTCGCTTTAAGTATAGAGATTTCAACAGAATCGACCCTGGAAGGTTGCCCGGTTCCGATTCCTATTGTTTGCAAATCACTGCTGAGAACAATTGCGTTTGATTTGGCCCATTTGACGACCCTCCATGCAAAATCGAGATTTTCTAATTCTTCTTGAGTCGGTTTTCTTTTACTTACGATGTCCCATCCGTTAGAATCTTCCATAGAAGAATCGCTTTTTTGCATTAAAACTCCTCCTGTTATAGGGTAACATTTCAAATAATCGAGAGGAGAAAATAGTTCCGCTTTGGCTTCTAAAACCCGCAAATTTTTCTTTTCTTTAAGTTTGCTCAAAGCATCTTCGGTATACCCCGGAGCTATTACCACTTCGAAAAAAGATTCATTGATTGCGGTTGCAGTATCTAAATCTATTTCCCTGTTAGAAGAAATAATTCCTCCAAAGGCGGAAAGTGGGTCACAACTTTGAGCTTTTTTAAAAGATTCTAAAACATTGTCTCCAGTACCGACGCCACAGGGCGCAGCATGTTTGATTATGGCCACACAGGTTTTTTTAAATTCAGATACAGTTCCAATAGCTCCGTCGGTATCCATCCAGTTGTTATAAGACATTGGTTTTCCCCAGAGTTGTTTTGCGTCCACAAGACTTATCTTGCTTTCTGTAAATCTATAGAGTGAACTCTTCTGATGAGGGTTTTCTCCGTAACGAAGGTCCATTATTTTTTTACAATCAAGAGATAGGAAATCGGGAAATTCTTCTTTTTCTTCCCCAAGTGATTTCACGTAATAGTCCGCTATCATTTTATTATAAAAAGAAAGTTGTCGGAACGCCTTCTCAGCCTGCCTTTTTCGGTAATTCAAAGGAATAATGCCTTTCCCTTCTTTGAGTTTTTGGATAAAGAACTTATAGTCTGAGGGATCGGATAGAACTAGACAGC
>CAZALG010000015.1:14902-15273 GCA_964485935.1 uncultured bacterium
GGATTACTCCCTCAAACGAACCTAAACCATTTAAGACAGCTTTTATAATTTTTTGCGCCCGCACGAAGAAGAGAAGCTCCTCCGATATCGATTAATTCTATCATTTCATCATCCGAGAGATTCCTGTCTAATCCTGATTTAAATGGATAAAGGTTTACAACAACAAGATCAATAGGTTCGAGATTTAATCCCTGCAGTTGTTCAAGGTGTTCTTTTTTATCTCTATTTACGAGTATTGACGCGAAGATTTCGGGTTGTAGTGTTTTTACCCTGCCGTCTAGCAATTCCGGACTCGAAGCAATATCTTCGACCTTTGTAGCTTTAATACCTTCTTCTGCTAATTTTGCGTGTGTTCCGGAAGTTGAAATAAT
>CAZALG010000016.1:0-15270 GCA_964485935.1 uncultured bacterium
AAAGAGAAGAAACAATCAAAACCCATTTCTTTTTACGCGGAACGGGAGGTTGAATCGACTCTACAAACTCGACAAAATGTCCGTCTCTCATTTTACCAATATAGACAACAGCTATATCATCTCTGCCTGATGAAGCTATAACTTTCATTTCTATTCTTCTTTAATTTTTTTGTATATTTTCATTGCCACCATAATTCCGTCTCCCACCGCTATAGAAGTCTGTCTGAAAATACCGTTTTTTACATCTCCGGCAAGGTATATTCGGGAGCTTTCTTTCTTCTTGTTAACCTCGCGCTCTAGCTCGGGAGAGAGAAAACCACTACAAGGCACTCTTCCAATTGCAAACAACAGATAATCCGCCTCGATATTCCTGCATCCCTTAGGTGTAAGGCATTCAAGAGTAATCCTGTCTCCTGGAGAAGAAAAAATTTTATTTATTTTTATCTCTTTCATATAATCTATTTTTTTAGATTCTTCGATCCTCTTTAACAAAACCGGTATACAATTTGATGATTCACTTCTATTCAAGATCACAACTTCATTGCCTCCAATTAAATTGAGCGCATAGTCAAAGGCCGCGTCACCCGCTCCAACAATAGCAATTTTTTTGCCTTCAATAGTACTAATAGGATATACCTCATAGAAAATTTTAGAGTTTAATTCATCGGGTATTGAGTATTCCTTAAACTTCTTGGGTTTTGTTCCTGATGCAATAACTACGCATTTCGAAAAATAAGAAGATTTGTTTGTCGTAATTTTCAAAAGTTCTTCATTTGAATCCACCCTTTTAACTTCTTCAAACAAAACCTCGATTTTCTGTTTTCTTAGTTGTCTTTTCATAAGTTCTACTAATTCTATGCCTTTTATACCTTCAGGAAATCCGGGATAATTCTCTAGATTATTCGCATTTAATAGCAATCCTCCCAGATTTCTCTTCTCTATAATACACGCCTTTATACCGTACCGTGCGAGTTGAACCCCACAAGAAATACCGGCAGGACCTCCGCCAATTATAATTACATCTTCAATCTTCATCTTTTGACAGAACGGGAAAAAGTTCATCTAATAAAACAGGAACTGCGAAACCATAAGATAGATTCATAAGTGTTGACATATGCTGATCCTCGTTGTAAGTTGCCGTTCCGTCGATTGTGAAGAAAACTTCAAAACCCCTGACGAAAGCGCTTCTGGCAGTTGTTTCACAGCAAACATTGGTCATGACCCCACAGATAACAACCTGACTGATATTTTCTTCATGCAGGATTTGCTCTAAATTAGTATTGTAGAAAGCGTCGTACTGATTTTTTTCGATTATAATTCCCCCGGGTAATTCTAACTCTGCGGGAATATGACTTTCAGGACTTCCCTCACGAAGTAATTTCGGCCACCATTTTCCCATCATTCCTTCGTTTTCTTTAGTGTTTGAATGGAGTGTGAAAATTACAGGAAGATTTTTTCTAGAATAAATCGATATTAGTTGTTTTACTCCCGGTAAAATTATCTCGGCACTCGGAATATAAGCATGTGAAGTTTTATAAAGAAAATATTTTTGCATATCTATTATAAGTAAAGCTGACCTTTCGGGCAAAAACTCAATATTGTGATGCCTGCGATATTTTTCCACTTTCTCAAGCATTTCTCTTGCTTTATATTTTAGGTTTTCTCTGGTAAAATACTTTTTCTTCATAGTTATCCCGAGTATAACATATATTTTTTCAAACTCCTGTCAATATTTTTGTTAAAAAAACACACCCACGCACTAACACACTAACAAAAAAACAATCTCCTTGACTTTAATGTTTTAGAAATTATCATCTAAACTAAAGGAATAAAAAATAGAAAATGCCTTTAAAAATCCTATTAATTAATCCAAATACTTACAGAACTCCCCCTGTTATACCGGTAGGATTGGAATATTTGATGATAGCGTTAAAAAAACATAATTATCATTGTGATATTTTAGATCTTACTTTTATTGACAATCCCTTAGAAAAAATAAATGAAATATTAAGCAATAAAAAATACTATATTATTGGATTCTCAATAAGAAATATCGATTCCTGCCTTTTTTTTAATAACGAATTCTTTTTAAATGAATTGAAAAAAATGATAGAATGCATAAAAAATTATAATATACCTGTTGTTTTAGGAGGCTCCGGATTTTCAGCTTCGCCTGATGAGATATTAGACTATTTAAAAGGCGATTTCGGAATAATCGGCCCGGGAGAAAAAGCCTTCCCGAGTTTTTTGAAACTCTGGAAGTCAAATCAACTGAATAATAGAATTATCAATGGATGGGATTACGGATTGGATGATGAGCTAAAGATATTTAGAGCAAAAGAAATAAAATACAATCAATATATAGAAAATAACGGGATTGTTGGTTTTGCCACTCACACAGGATGTTCTAATGATTGCCCCTATTGTATCGAGGCAAACACAAAACTTCATTACAGAAAAATTGATAATGTTATAAAAGAAATTGCCCTTCTGACCAATCAGGGCTATCATGATTTCCATTTGTGCGATAGTGAATTTAATGAGAATTTGAGTTATTCTAAAGAGCTTTGTGAAGCTTTAATTAAAAATTCATTGAATTTCAAATGGACTTTATATATGAAACCATATCCTTATGATGAAGAATTGTTTCGGTTACTAAGTAAATCTAACGCATATCTTATAACTCTTTCAGTTGACAGTGATGAAAACATTCAATCAGACAATAAATATTCTTACGATGATTTAGAAAAAATTATAAAATATTGCAAAAAATATAATATTGAGCTGGCGGTTGACTTACTAACAGGATACCCCAATGAATCAATTCAATCCACCAAAAAAGTAATTCGGTTTTTCAAAAAAAATCGCCCTAAAACTGTTGGGGTAAATTTTTATTACCGGTTATTTAAAAAAACAAAATTAACACATTTAATCAAAGAGAATCCAATTATGCAGAAACAATTAACAAGATCATACTCCAAAAAAGAAAATTATCTTACACCTATTTTTTATAGTCAGTACAATAAAGAGTATATTGAAAAACTAACCGGTGATGATAATTTATTTAAAATTCCAGGAATAACTCCGGGAGTAAACTATCAACAGGAATGAATTATAAAACATCTTTTTTAAAATCTCTAACAACATTTTTTTGAGACTTTGGACTTTGGACTAAATTCCTGCTTGCTACTTTCCAATTACTCTTCAACTAATTTACTTGACTTAATTATTTTGAGACTTATAATGGGATTATGAAACATTCACTAAAAACGGGCCTTAGTTTTGGATTGACTTCTGCAATAATAACTACGCTTGGGTTGATGGTCGGCATTTACTCTGGAACTCGCTCACGGGTAGCGGTTTTGGGTTCAATACTGATTATTGCAATCGCGGACGCACTCTCGGATTCTCTCGGAATTCACATGTCCGAAGAATCTGAAAACAGACACACTCCTATGGAAATATGGGAATCAACTTTATATACTTTTTTAAGCAAATTTGTTTTCGCGACAACTTTCATTATTCCTGTCATTATCTTTGACCTCAAACTGGCGATTATTATATCTATAATATGGGGTATTTTAATGTTAGCTATCTTTAGTTTCTACCTGGCAAGAAACGAAAAAACAGCCGCATGGAAAGTAATACTGGAACATATTTTTGTTGCTGTAATTGTTATAATTACAACTCATTCAGTAGGTTTATTTATTCGAAGATTCTTTACGGAATAGAACAGAACTAATTAAGTTATAACCTTTTTTATTTCGGGTATTTTTGCTTTTAAAGCCTTTTCAACAAATCCCTTTAAGGTCATTTGAGCCATTGGACATCCGCCGCATGCACCGGTAAGTCTTAGTTTTACCGTTCCACCATCGGAAACACTTAATAGTTTTACGTCTCCGCCGTGACTTTTAAGATACGGCCTTATATCATTTGCCAATACTTTTTTAACCTTTTCTTCCATTTTTTTCTCCTTAATTGTTCAGGTTTTATGTTATTAGTATAATAAGTATAACATTCAAGTCAAGAGGCGTTGCTTTGCAACGAGTCTTTAGTCTTGAGTCAAAAAAAGAAGCAGTGAAAATCCGGTCTGAGTATAAATTAAATATCAAAAATTAAAAAGCAAAATGACATATTAAAATGTAAAATTATCTCTTCCCCCAAACAAAAAAACTAAAAAAAATTACGTTATTAGTGAGATTCGCTGCTCTTTATGTTTTTTAAAGTATTTTTAAAATTTGATTTGTAATTTTCCATTTTGATATTTGATTTTTACATTTCCTTGGCTTCTGGGTTCTTTATATATTCTTGACATAATTGTTTTTTTCGTTATAGTTATTCTGTTCTTGTCTAACAAGGGAGGAATATATGGAAATTTGTGTCATTGGAACCGGCTACGTAGGATTGGTAGTTGGAACAGGTCTTGCAGAAACTGGAAATAAAGTCATTTGCGTAGATAAAGATAAAGAGAAAATAAAAAAATTAGAGAATAATATAATCCCGATTTATGAACCGGGGTTGGAAGAACTGGTTAGGAAAAACCGGAAAGAAAATCGCCTGTTTTTTACCACATCGGTTAAGGATGCCGTATCGAATTCTGAAATTATATATATTGCGGTTGGTACGCCTGAAGAAGACAGTGGAACAGTGGATTTGTCTTATGTTTTTGCCGTAGCCGAAGAAATCGGAGAAGCTATGGAAAACGAATATAAGATTATAGTAAATAAGAGTACAGTACCTGTAGGAACAGCCAGAAAAGTCGAAAAAATAATTAAGGCTAAAACTAAAGCTAAATTTGAAGTTATTTCTAATCCTGAATTCTTAAAAGAAGGAACAGCGGTTCAAGACTTCATGAAGCCGGACAGGATAATAATAGGAACCGATAGTTCTGCAGTAGCTGAAAAAATAAAAGACCTATATGAACCTTTTGTAAGAACCGGGAACCCAATTCTTATTATGAGTATTGAAAGCGCGGAAATGACCAAGTATGCAAGCAATACTATGCTTGCATGCAGGATATCTTTTATGAACGAAATTGCAAATCTATGCGATAAAGTGGGAGCTGACGTTGAAGAGGTTAGGATAGGCATGGCAAAGGATCCAAGAATTGGCTCGAAATTTCTCTTCCCGGGAATCGGTTATGGAGGTTCATGTTTTCCAAAGGACATTAAGGGAATAATACAAAAAGGCAAGGAGTACGGTCTCCCAATGAAAATCTGCGAGAGTGTAGATCTGGTAAACGAGGCTCAGAAAAAACTAATGTTTAAAAAAATAAAGGAAAAATTTAACGAACTAAAAGGAATAAAAATAGCTATTTGGGGTCTTTCTTTTAAGCCTCAAACCGACGATATGAGAGAAGCTGCCTCTATTGTGACGATAAATCTTCTTCTCTCTGAGGGAGCGAATATAAAAGCTTATGATCCCCAGGCAATAGAAAATGCCAGGGAAATTTTTAAAGATAAGATTAAATACGGGAATACACCTTATGATTGTCTTCGTGGTGCAGAAGCTCTTGTGATTCTTACAGAATGGAATGAGTTTAGGAATCCCGACTTTAAAAAAATTGAGGCTTTAATGAGTAAAAAGATAATTTTCGATGGCAGGAATATTTATGACCCAGCTAAGGTAAAGGCTTCGGACTTTGAGTATTACTGCATAGGGAGAACTAAAAGCTAGTCCTCTCTTTTTCCCGGTTTACTGTGATAGTAATATCCGTAATAATATCCATAGTAACCGTATTCTTTATGGATATCGACCTTATTAAGTATATACCCGAGTGCTTTAATTGAAAGTTGTTTCAAAAGCTCTGAAGTCTGAGCAATCATATGCCGATTTGTCTCTCCATAAGACGCAACGAGTAATGTTTCTTCGACTTCGGACGCTAAAATTCTACTATCACTTACTGTCATCAAGGGAGGAGAATCAAGAAGAACTATATCATATTCTTTTTTCCACTTATTAAGAAGTTCTTTCATCCTGTCGGAATCCAGTAATTCTGACGGATTGGGAGGCAATTTGCCCGAGGGAATGATTTTTAAACCATCAATAGAAAGTGGCTGAATTTCCTTCCCTTCATTTACAAGTAACTCAGTAAGACCCTTTTCTTTCTTTATTTTCAGATATTTTTCAATTGCGGGTCGTCTGAGGTCTGTATCTACTAGAAGAACCTTCTTACCAGAAGATACGAATGAAAGAGCAAGATTTATAGCAATCATTGATTTTCCCGAACCGGCGTCCGGTCCGGTTATTAAGATAGAAGAGGGAAACCCTTCAGCTCTTGACAACTTAATGTTGGCACGAAGACTTCTGAAAGCTTCCGCAATATGACTTCTGGATTCTTTTTCCGTTAATACAAAAAGATCCCCGTTGGAATTATTTTTGTCTTTTTTATCATTTTCAATAACAGGAATTCTCCCAAGAATCGGCAATCCTGAAATTCTGGTAATTTCAAACTCATCCCTAACAGCAGAATCCACATAATCTACGACAAATCCCCCTCCGATACCTATTAGAACGCCGAGTATAAGAAACAACACACTTTTTTTAACCTTGGACATTGTATTCGGACCCTTTGGAAGTCGCGCAAGCTCAAGTATTGAAATACCTCCGCTTTCTCTGACTTCCGTGATTTGAGCCTGCTCCCTTCTTTCAAGAAGCATAAGATATATCTTATTATTCGCTTCTTTTTCCCTTTCCAATCTCGCAAGTTCTAATTCCCGCTTTGGTATTCTATTAAGTCTGTTTTTATAATATAATAAAGCTTCCTCTAATGCTTCAATCCTGCTTTTGGCAACTGCATAATCTATCGTTAGATTAACCGATTGCTGCATAAAATCTTCCATCTGGACCAAAGGGTCAAGGGTCCCTTCCTTCTGTAAAAGGTCCCTTGCCACCGTACCCATTTTATCCTTTAAGGATTGAATCGAATGGTTTGTTTTCAGTATTTTCTGGTCTTCAGGAGAATATCCCTGGATTAAAAGATTGGCTTTCTCATTTTCCAAACTGGTAAGTTGTCTCTTTAAATCTACCAGAACATTATAAGAGGTTTGAGAAGCTTCCGTAAGTAAGGATTTCTCTTGCTCATTCAATTTAGATCTAACAGCATTAAGTTTTTTTTTCAGAACCTCCGCCTCAATAGAAGCGCTTTTCAACTCTATTTCTATACCCGACATCTGTCTTATGAATTGCTCTATCTCGGACGAAATTCCGAGAATACCATATTTTTCTTTAAATACTTTTAACTTTTCCTCAGACTCCTCTAAATCTTTCTGGACTTTTTCTGTTTGGTCGGCAATAAAGTCATACGTCGAATGGGCGTCTTCTTTCTTGATTTCAATGTCAAAATACCTGTAAGTTTCCGCAAGCCGATTGGCAAATAATTGGCTGATATACGGGTTAGCTTCGGTAACTCTAATTTCTATAATACGTGATTCGCCTTTTGAACTCACTTCAATCCTACCGTTTTCCATGTTACTTTTCATACGAGAAAAAGCCTCATCTTTGCTGCCGATTTCCATCTGCTCAAGCTCAACGTCGGTAAAGCTTTCGGCTGTCTTTTCAAGGACAGGATAACTTTTAATCAGAAAAATATGATTGGTGATTTCTTCTTCAGTGGGAGATTTATAGTAAGTGCTCGTAAAGATCGATTCGACTCTTTTAACAAGAATTTTGGAAGTGGACGTAAAGTTAGGGGGAGCATAAAAAAAGTAAAGAATTGAAAGAACAAGGCAAACCGCAATAATTCCTAAAACTATCCCTCGTCTCCTCCTAACTATTCTTAAATAATCTTTTATATCAATTTCATATTCTTTATTCATTTTTTCCCACCTCTTTTGGTTAAGGGTACTTTTTCTTCACAAAGGTAACACTTTTCTGGTAAGTAGTTCTCGATTGGATATTTTAAAACAGACTTTACCGATATATCAATTTCGATATTCGTAGTAGAACGATCTATCATTACAACTACAGCTATAATTTCACCCTTATCAACTGCCTTAATTGTTTCTTTAATTGAACTACCCGTAGTTAAAATATCATCCACTATTACTATATTATCTGAACTTTTTATTGTAAATTCTCTTTTCAATTCTCTGCCTGTTTCTTTCCTTTCGGCAAAAGCACTCTTTCTTCCTGTCATTCTTGCCAGTTCGAAAGCAATAATGGCTCCTCCCAGGGTTGGGCCAACAAACCAGTCGGTATCCGGACTTAAATCTATCATTTTATTAAAAAACGGTTCCATTAACTCAGGATCCTCCAGTATACGCATTTTCTCAATATATTTATCTGAATGTAATCCTGAGGTCAACAAAAAATGACCCCCAAGTAAAGCACCCGCTTCCTCAAGCACTTTTTTGTAATCCATCTTCAATTTCCTTAATTATAACCTCTGCTGACTTGCGCATATTTTCGGATTTTATAATGGGTCTTCCCACTACCAAATAATCTGATCCATTTACGATTGCGTCAATGGGAGTGGTAAATCTTTTCTGGTCATCCTTTTTCGCATCCAGGAGTCTTATTCCGGGTGTCGCCACAATAAAATCTTTACCACAAAGTTCTTTAATCGAAGTAACTTCTTCAGCCGAAGCCACAACTCCACCCAACCCAGCACTTTTTGCAATTGAGGCCAAATCTAAGATTTCATCATTTAGAGTCTTTTCAATTCCGAGTACATCTTTTAAAAACGCTTCATCAAGGCTTGTTAAGATTGTAACTCCCAATAAAACAGGTTTTTCTAAGCTTTTATTCCATACTGCTTTTTGAGCAGCCTCCATCATTTCAAAACCGCCGAGAGTATGCAAGGTTAAGATGTCTACTTCCATATCAATTGCGGCATTAACCGCTCCTGAAACCGTATTCGGAATGTCGTGTAATTTCAAATCAAGAAAGACTTTTTTATCTCTCTTTTTTAAAATCTCAACAACTGTAGGTCCCCCTCGAGTAAACAGCTCTAATCCAACTTTGTAGAAATGTACCAGTTCTCCTAACTCCTCAACCACAATCAAGCCTTCTTCAATCGAAGGAACATCTAAAGATACTATTAAAAAATCTTTGGCTTCTCTTTTCATTTTTTATTTACGTCTTTTAAGTTTTTACAACCATTTTCTTTTAACCAACACTGTAAATTATCCAAGATTTCAATTGGTGCAAGGGGGTTGTTAAAAATAATGCTGCCCAGTTGAACAGCTGAGGCACCTGCAATAAGATATTCGAGGACATCTTTATAGCCTGCGATCCCGCCTGAGCCTATAATTGGTATATCAACGGCATTTTTAATTCGGTATACATTGTACAAAGCAAGAGGTTTAACAGCAGGTCCACTTAATCCACCTGATACCCTTTTGAAAAAAGGTTCTTTTCTTTCAATGTCTATCACCAATCCGGGAAAAGTATTAGATGCGGTAACCGCCATGGCCCCACCCTCTTTAGCCGCCCCGGCAGTTTCTTCAATATTAGCCGCAGTTGGTGTAAGTTTGACTATAACGGGTAATTCCGTCTCTTCACAAACCGCTTTAGTTATAGAAAAAACGGTTTTCGGATCACCTCCGAAATTCTCTCCTCCTTTATCTACATTAGGACAACTAATGTTAACCTCTATTCCCTCTACACCATTAATTTTAGATGCGATTTTTTTAAACTCCTCAATAGAATCTCCAAATATATTGGCGAAAATAGGTGTTCCTAATTTTCTCGCTTCGGGTAGAATCTCGCTTATGAAGTTTTCAAACCCTTTGTTCTCGAGCCCTATGGAATTAATAACTCCGCAAGGTGTCTCTGTAATTCTCGGGGGCGGATTTCCTACTTTCGGTTTCAATGAAACACTTTTACATATAACTCCTCCCAATCTTTTGAAATCAATTATTTTTGCATACGGGAAATCCCATACTCCTGAAGCAAGAAGTACAGGATTTTTTAATTCAAGGGAGCCAAATTTAATCGAGAGATCAACCAAGATCTACCTCCTTTAGTGGAAAAACAGGGCCTTCCTTGCACACAAGCTTGTAGCCCTCAACGGTTTTCACCGCACAAGATTTACATCCTCCCAGACCACATCCCATTCTCTTTTCAATATATGCATAGGCTTTATCAATTTGTTCTCTGTTTAAAATTTTTTTTATTTCTTTAATCATTCCTATTGAACCACAAATAAATATTTGTTTGCCATTTAGTTCATGGGCATATTTTTTTACAATATCAGTGACAAGACCTCCATTTTCTTCCGTAATAGTTCTTACTTCAAAACCTCTCTCCTTAAATTCTCGAGTAAAAATGAGATCTTTTTTTCTTTTAGCGCCGTAAAACAATAGTCCTCCCTTCATCCAACCCGATTGATAATAGACAGGAGCTATACCTATTCCACCTGCTATAAGAACCCCTCGCTTCGGAGGACAAAACGTTTTACCCAGCGGCCCGAGAACCTTAATTTTATAACCTTTTTCAACCTTTGACAAAAGCTCTGTCCCCTTCCCTTTAACTTTAACAAGTATAGAGAAACTTTTTTTGTTTATCTCCAGAAAAGAAAAAGGTCTGGGCAGATAAGGGTCAAGGGCTTGCAGCCCTACCATCACAAAATTCCCACATTCCGCATATTTGCATATCCGCTCATCCTCTAACGTAATTTTACTGTAAATTCCGAGTTTTTTATTCTCGAGGACTGGTAGTATCCTGAAAGTAGGGGCCATAAAGTTCTTTTGCTTTCTCGCTATACCTTGTATTCTGGTATTTATTCATTAAAATTGCAAAAAGTTCATTCGCTTCTTTAGAAAAAGTCGAATCTTCGCTTAATTCTATATTCAAAAGATTAAAAATTGCCTTGGGGGCATATGTGCTTTCCGGAAATTCCTCGTGCACTTTTCTGTACCAATCGGATCCTTTCTCTGTTTCATGTAGGCTCCAATAATAAAGCTCTCCCATTCTGAAAAATATATAAGAAGAATCTTTTCTTTCATAATTTTGTTCTGCTTCTTTCCCGTTTTCTTCCTTATTCTCCTTCTTCTCAGCACGGGTTTGCAGTAAGAAGATATTTTCTAATATTTCTTCTTTGGCTCTCGCTTTCTCACTTATTTCGCCGAAATCTCTCATCGATACTGCTTTTTTATATAACTCAAGAGCTGCAGAAGTATCTCCCTCTAATTCTTTTATTTCTCCAAGATGATATTTCGCAATAACTCCTAAGCTATCTTTTCTTTTTTCTAAAGATTCTAAAGATTTTGTTGCCCCCTCAAAATCATTTAGTTGCATCAATATTTTCCCTTTAAGCAAAGAACACGAATCGCTCTTTTCTTTTTCTTCAAGTACAGATAAAGCTTCTTCAAGACTATCCATTTCAACGTATAATTCTGCCAAATTATATAAGAGTTTTGTTGAAGGAACAGAGGCGCTTTCTTTCAATGCATTTTTGTACATTTCTAATGCCTTTTCATTGTTCCCGATCAACCTGTTTGCATTACCTATTAAATAATAGGCTTCCTCCGAGTTACCTCTGTATCTTTTGATAAATTCCTCTCCTTCCTCTATTGTTTTCTTTGGGTTATCTGTTAAAAGATATAATTCTAATTTTGTCTTAAACGTTTCCATTCTTATAACAGGATCTTTTGAGTTGGCAGATCTTTCAAAAAATATAATAGATTCGTTCAAATTTTTCTTTTTAAGGGCTGTTTTACCTAAAAAAAGATAGCTTTCCTCTACAAAAGGAGAATTAGGAAAAAAATCAATGATTTTTCTAAAACTTGTTTTTGCTTCATCGTAGTTTTCTAAATAATAATAACTTCTCCCCATGAGAAAAATCGCATCATCTTCATAGCCTGAGCCCGGATATTTCTTAAGTATTTTTTTACATTTCTCTATGCTTTTTTTATAATTTTCATCGCTATAATATTTTTCCGCATTATAGAATGTATTATAATAAATACACCCGGAAAAGCATAAAAAAAGCAGAAACAGTTTTTTCATATTTCTTCTTTTATAACTTCATCATTATTATAAGTTATAACCTCTACCAATTCAATGGGATTACTTTCCTTATGGACAATTTCTATATGCATCTTATTCTTTACACAGGAATACTCAAGTGTGTTTTTTCCTTCTTTCTCGAAATAAATTGCAACCCGTGGATTAGCTATAATACGTACTTTTGTGTTTAACAATGATTTACCTTTCTTTTCAAGCCAGGTAGTAAATCTAGATAACAAGTATGGGGCACTAAGAGCGTAACCTTTCCCTCTACAATAAGGGCAAGATTCAACAAATCTCTTTGCGATATTCTTGCGAGCTCTTTCTCTGGTCATTTCGAGAAGCCCATTAGGAGAAAGTTTAGGTACAATTTTGTATCTCGCTTTACCCTTTCTTAATTGTTTCTTGAACAATTTTAACAAATCATCTTGATTTTTCTTTTTCTGCATATCTATGAAGTCTATTATAATTATACCACCTATGTCTCTTAAGTTTAATTGTCTTGCTATTTCTACAGCACTTTCACAATTCGTTTTGAAAATCATTTCTTCTGTTGTTTTTTTCCCTCTGTATGAACCAGTATTTACGTCAAACACTGTAAGTGCTTCAGTTTCGTCTATTACAATATGCCCTCCGCTTTTAAGATAAATTTTTCTTCTGAATATCGAACGCAGTTCCTGTTCGATCCAATAGTGGTTAAATATTGGAGTGTGATTTTTATATAACTTTACCTTTTTTATAAGTGAGGATTCCTTCCTGTTTAAATACTCTTTAATCTCCCTGAACGCTTCTTCTGAATCTACAATAAATTCAGAAACTGAGTCGTCAAGCAAATCTCTTGTCATTCTGATAGGCAAATCTTCGTCTCTCCACAGCACATAGGGCGCCTCTACTGCCTTACTTTCCCTTTCGATTCTTTCCCAGGTTTTTTTTAATTCCAAAAGATCGGCTCTCATAACTCGAATATTTTCACCTGAAGATGCGGTTCTGACGATAACACCCATACCGTCAGTATAAAGTTCTTTAGCCATCTTTTTTAACTTTTTTCTATCCTTGTCGTTTTTTATTTTTCTTGACACTCCAAAGGCTTCTTTGAAGGGCATAAGAACAAGATATCTCCCTGGTATTGCTATAAATGTGGTAAGACGTGCGCCTTTTGTTCCGTACGGTTCTTTCCTGACCTGGACTAAAAACTCTAAACCCTCTTCATCTTCCTCCTTATGCTTCAGGGAAAGATAAAAATCATTTAACGGTAAGAACCCGGCCGACTGAGCCCCAATATCAACAAAAACTGCATTTAATTCCTTTCGGATTGCAATTAACTTCCCTTTTATGATTGTTCCGGGAGAAAAAGAAGAGTCCCCTCTTTCTATATAAAATTCAACCAATTCTCCGTCTTCGCGGACCGCAACCCTTACATCTTCTCTTCTTATATTAAGAAATATCTGTTTCTTAGTTTTCATTTAAACTGTGTGGCCTTCGGCAGCTGCAGTAACTTTTCCTATAACCTCTGAAAAAGTGGGATGTGGAAAGACTGTTTCCGAAAGTCTCTTTACACTTATCTCCATATCCATAGCTAAACCTATAAGGGATATAATCTCTGAAGCACTCTCTCCTAATATCATGCTCCCTATTATTTTCCCCTCTTTTGAATGAATGATTTTGATTTGTCCTCTAGTTTTACCGGTTGCTATGGCCCTCCCGTTAGAGGCAAAAGGAACCTTTGAAACCAAATAATCTATATTAAGAGACTTGGCTTTCTCTTCTGATTCACCGACAGAAGCAAGTTCAGGATCAGTATAAACAACTCTTGGTATTGAAAACTTATCTTTTTTGACTTTTTCTCCAAAGATGTTACTAGCCACTATCTCCGCATCCTTAAAAGCTCCGTGTGCAAGAAGATAACCTCCTATGCAGTCCCCGGCAGCATATACGTTTTCCATTTCCGTTTCTAAAAAGTCATTAACTTTAACCACTTTATCTCCTTCTAAAATTTCTGCAGGGAGATTATCAATATTGGGCTTTCTCCCTATTGCAATAAGAACTTTCTCGGCCTCGACTTTTTCTTCTTTACTGTTATTCTTAAAAAATACTTCGAATTTTTTATTTCCCTTTTTTACCTCGGTAACTTCTCTGGATAAATAAAACTTCATTCCTCTTCTCATCAAACTTTTTCGCAATATAGTAGCCGATTCAGTATCTTCACCCGGTAACACTTCATTCTCTTTCTCTATCAATGAGACCTTGCTGCCTAAACAAGAAAACATATAACCAAACTCCAGCCCGATATAGCCTGCTCCAATTATGGCTATAGATTCTGGCAACTCCTTCGCTTCAAGTGCTTCGGTGCTACCCCAGACATCTTCAGGCACATCAAATGGCGGAACTATTGGTTTAGAGCCAGTTGCCACTATAACTTTATCAAAATTATACTTTTCTCCGGCTTCCATCGAACCATCACTCTTAAGCTTTGCCTCTTTTCTAACAATTTCTATTTTGTTTTCCAGAAGGAGTCTCTTCAGTCCCATCAGGACTCTCTTGACCGCCAGTTTTTTCTTTTCTTGAATTTTTTCCCAGTTCGCCTTTCTCTTATCTGATTTAACACTATCATAGATATTTGCCGAATAAATAAGAGATTTCGCCGGAATACATCCCATACTCAGACATACACCGCCGACCTTTTCTTTTTCAAACAAATTAACTTTATTGCCTTTTTCAGATAATCTGATGGCTGTACTATATCCAGCAGGTCCTCCGCCAATGATTCCTATTCGCATTATTCAAGAAAGTATAGTTTTTAAGCCTAAAAGTCAAGGGGCACACAACTCCACAAAATTATCATCACACAGAGCCACGGAGTCCACAGAGGGAAATTATGTTTTTCCCCAACTCCACCCCAAATTTAAACCACAGTCAGATCCAATTTATCCTGAGGATAATATAAAATCTTATGTCAAAATATACAGGAAATTTCTTTGTCAGCTCCTGGCTCCTATGCTTTTAAACTTTCTTTGTAAAGGCTAAAGCTTACAACGTAGACAGTGTGAGGAGTGGCAGATAAAGGACTGACAATGAAGAGGTTCGGCTGAACATCCTATCTGATTCTTATCTCTCCCATTATATAAAAAGAACCTCCCAGCCTTATATCTCTGGATGAACTCCCTACCATTACGTCAAATCTTCCGCGTTCTACAAGAAAGTTTATTAGCTCATCATGAAAGGCAAGATGTTCTGGAGTAAGTGTAAACTCCACTGTTTGGCTTTCTGCCGGAGCCAAAGTAATCCTGCTAAATCCTTTAAGTTCTTTTATGGGCTGAT
>CAZALG010000017.1:0-15082 GCA_964485935.1 uncultured bacterium
CATTACCACCTCAAAAGAAATATAATAGCTAAAAACTGCTAAGTCAAGGTTTCACTTCGACAAACTAATTAATCAATTAAAATTATTGAAAAAACTCCAATAAAAAACTCCTTCATCCTCTCCCAGATATTTATTTTTTTTAGTGTCGTCAATTTCTTCAGGCGTAATTTCTAAAACCTTCATAACATCTTCAGAAACGGGAAGTTTCATCTGAAGAACCTTATTTTTCACTTCTTCTTTAGGAGTTCCAAGCATAATTTCCCCTCTCGATTCGAATTATCTGTTTCATTATGCATACTAATATTATAAAACATACTTAGGTTTAGTCAAGGGAATTGTTTTCAGCCAACAGCTAATGGCAAAAAGCTAAAAGCTATTTGATTATGAAAGTTTTTTCTTGAATGCCGATATGCTCAGGAACAAAAACGTAAAGCCAAAAACAAAAAGAATAAGGGTTTCTTTCCAGAGAATTTTTAACCCTACTCCTTTTAAAAATATACTCCTTAGAATTATTATATAGTACTTAACAGGTACGATATAAGTCAATTTTTGTATTAACATCGGCATATTTTCGATAGGAAACATAAAACCCGAAAGTATCAGATTTGGAAGCATTATCATGAACGCTGTCATAACAGCCTGTTGCTGGGTTTTTGAAGTTATCGATACAAAAATCCCTAACGAGAGAGTTGTAAGTATGAAAGGAAATGTCGTAAAAACAAGAAGTCCGAAATTCCCTTTAAAAGGTGTCTTAAAAATAAAAATACCCGCCGCTACCACTAAAAAAAGGTCGAAAAATCCTATTATCATAAAAGGCAGAAGCTTACCAAGGATTACCTCGGAAGACGAAAGAGGCGTAACAAAAATATGTTCAATAGTACCAATTTCTTTTTCTTTTACTAATATGGCCGACGCAAGTACCATAGTAATTATAAGTAGTACCAATCCCGTAACACCGGGAACCATAAAATTCACCGTCTTTAATTCCGGATTGAAGAGGATTTTGAATACAGGCACAATTACCGGAGTTTCTACCAGCGTATTACGCTTTTCGGCGAATATCTTTTCAAAATATCCCTCGATCAATGCGGCGGCGTTATTATCGGAACCGTCAATCACGATATTAGCCTGATTTTCGCTTAATATAAGGCCAGCCTTCACTCTGCCGCGCAAAATTGCATTTTCGACTTCATATATGCTGTGAACATTTTCTTTTATCACAAAATAATTACTGGACACAAGAGAAAGCAGTATTTCATCAGAGTAACTGTCCTGTTTTTCTTTCATAACTGCTATGGGAATTTCTTTTATGTCAAGACTTACCGCATAACCAAAGAGAAAAAGTTGAATCACCGGAGCAAAAATTACCAGTGGAAATAATCTCCTGTCTTTTCTTATTTGACTAAACTCTTTTTTTAACATCGCAACGAGGTGTGTTTTTTTCATTTTAGCTTATTTTCTTTCTTGCTCCTTTTATTGAGATTAAAATATATACTAATCCCAGAGCAAAGAGACTCAGAGAATCTTGAGGGAAAAAAGAAGTACCCTTTAAAAATATACCCCTTACAATTTTTAAAAAATGTGTCGCAGGTATTAATGCGGATATCGGCTGTAACCATGAAGGCATATTCTCCACCGGAAATATAAAACCTGATAAAATAATCGAAGGAAGCATCGTGGAAATAAAAGATGTGGTAAGTGCAGTAAGCTCGGTTTTAGCATAAGATGAAATCATTGCACCAAGAGATAGTGTAGGAAAAAGAAAAAGTATAGAATAAAAGGAAAGGCTAACGATACTACCTTTAAACGGTATTTTAAATACAAAAAAAGAAAACCCGGTTATAATAAATACATTAATAAAAGCAATTGTTCCGTAAGGTATTATCTTACCCAGTATTATTATATACGATTTAACTGGAGTCGTACTCAACATTTCGAAATTTCCTCTTTCTTTTTCACCAACTATCGAACGAGTTGTTAGGATAACACCCAACATTGTCATAAGTACAACTATCAAACCGGGAATAACGAAATTTCTGCTTTTAAGTTCGGGATTGTATAGAAATCGAACATTGTTTTCAGATTTTACAAAAAACCTTTGTATTGTTTGCTGAACTTTTTTTGCCAGGTTGGCATCGCTTCCGTCTACCAAAATCTGTACTTCGGAAAAACCTTTAACGTATCTATTTTTAGAGAAATCATAAGGAAAAACAAAACCGCATTTAATCTCACCAGCGGAAAGAGCCTCATACATTTCTCCGGTAGATTCAAAGTTAACCGTTCTGAAATAACCGGAAGCCGAAAGAGAAAATAATACCTCGTCTACATAAACGGATTTATCGAACGAGACTATACCTGTAGGGATTTTTTTGAGATCAAAAGATATTGCATATCCATATAAAATCGTCATAAATAATGGCAAAACGAAAGCAATAATTAAAGAACGCACATCCCTTTTCAAGTGAATTGTCTCTTTCCAGATTATCGTTAAAAGATTACGCATTTTTTACAAGCCTCACAAAGGTTTCCTCAAGTGATTCTTTTCCGTTTTTGGTAAGTTCCTTCGGTGTACCATAAGCTACCAGTTTACCGAGATGCATAAAACCCAGAGAATCACATTTGTATGCTTCATCCAGAAGATGAGTAGAAACTACGAGACTTTTACCTTCTTTTGCAAGCCCTTTTAAAGTGTCCCAGAACTCTTTACGGGTAATAGGATCAACACCAACAGTAGGCTCATCAAGTATAAGAAGCTCAGGTTCATGAACAAGCGCGCAAACAAGCGCTAGTCTCTGTTTTAATCCTCCGGAGAGGTAATAAGATATTGTGTTTTCTCGACCTGCAAGTCCGGCGAGTTTTACCATCTCTTTTATCCTATCTTTTGCTTTTTGTCCGGAAATATCATATATATGTGTGTAAAAATAGAGATTCTCATATACTGTAAGATCCTGATAAAGGCTGAATTTCTGCGAAACATATCCTATGTGTGATTTCAAAAGTTCCGCTTCTTTTACAATATCATAACCACAGACTTGTGCTCGACCCAAAGTAGGCTGCAATATTCCGCATAGCATCCTAATCGTAGTCGTTTTACCAGCACCATTTGGTCCCAGGAAGCCGAAAATCTCGCCCTTTTTTACAGAAAGATTGAGATTATCAACGGCTTTAATTTTGCCGAAATGCCTGGAGAGATCAAAAGTTTGAACTATAATATCATTAGAAGGAGGCATCCCCGTATATTCCACTCTTTATCTTTCCTTCCGGATTGTCAACAATAATTTTTACCCTGTAAACAAGTAATGTTCTGTCTTCTTTTGTTTGAATATTTTTAGGTGTAAATTCGGCTTTTTTAGATATGAAGGAAACTCTACCTTTAAAAGATTCACCCGGAAATGCGTCAAGCTTAATTTTGACTGATTGATTAATTGAAATCTTAGGTAGTTCATCTTCAGGAACATATATATTGAGATATATCAAAGAAGGGTCAAGAATTTCAATAACAGGTACACCAGGTAGAGTTGTTTCGCCTGTTCTTAAATATTTCAAGCTTATGTAACCACTTGCAGGAGAGATTATATAGAATTTTTTTAGATTTTCTTTTTTTGCTTCAAGAGAAGCGGAGGCTGATTTAAGCTCCATATACACCAAATCACGATTTCTTTTGACTCTTTCAAATTCCATTTCCGAAATCGCGGAACTCTTGAAAAGTTCTTCTGATTTCTTGAGATCCTCATTCAGATTTTTAAGTTGAATTCTTAAATTTTTAACTTGATATTCTATCGATTCTATAACAAGTTTTATTTCTTTGTTATCAATAATAGCTAACGTATCACCTTCGCCCACTTTATCGCCTTCCTCAAAATTAAACACATTAAGTTTTCCCGCCACTTCAGCTTTCAGAAGATAATTTTCTACTGTAAAAATTCCTGAATAAATTCCACTTTGATTCTTGCCGCATGAGATAATTAAAATAATAAGCAAAGGAAATAATCTTTTCATAACATATTAATTATAACTATTACAATAAGCTTGTCAACAATCGAGATATCTGAGTGATAAACATTTCTACTAATTTATTTTTATTTTCAGACAACTTCTGTCATTATCCTTGACAGTTCTGCGGGATTGTTTATTATTTCATGGGTGCAAAATGAATTTCTTTTTGTGTTTATCAGGTTATGAAAACGAATTTGAAATACTGCCGAAACTCGAAGAGTTAAACGTAGGAATTGAGCTACAAAGCTATGGTCTGAAGGGGGTTAGCTCTGCCTTATCCTGGGAAGAAAAAATAAAACAACATAAAAGGGTAATAGAAAGCTTTTCCGGCAGGATTTCCATCCACGGACCATTTGTAGGTATAAGACAAACACATATGGATTGTTTGCTAAAAGAAGCCGTGAAAAAGAGAATGCAAATGACATATGAAATGGCTAAAGAGTTACGGCCGGAAACTTTAGTTCTGCACAGCGGGATTATCGGTGATATTAAAAGATGGGATTTAGTAGATTTTTGGCTTGAAGAGACAATAAATTTCTGGAAAGAAGAAATAAAAAGATACGAAAACGAAGGAATTAAAATTGTTATTGAAAATCTGGTAGAAGAAACGCCTGAAATCTTAATCAAACTCTGTGATACAGTTAATAGCGATTTCTTTGCTCTTTGTCTTGATATTGGTCATATGAATGTCTTTTCCGAATTATCTCCCTCTGATTGGGTAAAAAAGATGGATAAAAGGCTGCAATACGTCCATCTTCACGATAATAATGGCGAAAACGACGAACACCTGCCCGTAGGTAAAGGTAATATAGATTTTGAAATTTTCTTTGACAGTATAAAAAACAGCGAAAATGATATCATTATCGCGCTTGAACTCGACCATTCAACACCTGAAGAGAAAATTGATAATTTAATCGAGGTTACGAAGAAGTATTGATACTATTCAATAACCTGTATTAACATTTTCCTCGAGCGTGGTCCGTCGAACTCACAGAAAAAAATTCCCTGCCATTTTCCGAGGTCTATATCACCACCTGTAACCGGAATAAAATCCGAACTCCCAATAATAGAAGCTTTAATATGACTATCCGCGTTCCCTTCCGCGTGTGAATATCCCGCTCCTGCCGGAACTAAATCCGACAGTTTATTTAAAATATCACTCTTCACCGAAGGGTCGTAATTTTCATTAATTGTTACAGCCGCAGTTGTATGCGGCACGTAAAGATGAACATACCCTTCCTTTACCCCACTCTCTTTTACAGTATTACTCACTTCTCCGGTTACATCTACAAATTCATTTCTTTTATTTGTCGAAACTGAAATTTCTTTTTTAATCTTTACTCCCATTAATTCCTCCTTTTAATCCAATTAATCCAAAAAACTTATTTCTTTCCAACAGGTAAAATATATAAAGGAGTCTCTTCTTCCTTCATACCTATAACTTCTTTAACCTTATCATCTATGAAAGCTCCTACTACCACAGTACCCAATTCTAAAACCTCAGCCTGCAAATAAATATTCTGAGCGGCATGCCCGGCTTCCATGTAAGTATATCCGATACCTCTTTCCCCGTATTTTTTTGTTATTCTGTCATAAACTGCGGCAAAGACTATAGAAACAGCACCATTCTTGACACAGGACTGACCCAACGCGGCAAGAGAAAGATTATTTCTATAATCACCTCCCTTGGTCTTAATAATTTCATGATTTAATGGATCGTATCTATAAATACCATTTTCAAGCGAAGATACATTACCGACAACAAGAAAAACTTCAAGAGGATAAAGCGCCCCCGCAGAAGGAGCTGCTCTAAATTTTAGTTGTTGATCTGTGATACCCTGAGCCGACCAAAGGAGCTGTGAAACTTCTTCTAATTCAAGAGGTTCATCCGAATAACTTCTTATCGACCTTCGGTTTAATATCGCTTCTTCCACAGATATGGTACTTTTAGATCGGGGTTCGGGTAATACTATTTTCTCTTTTTTATCAGACACTTTTTCACCTCCCGCGGCATTTAATAGAGTTACGTTTAGAAAAGAAAAAATGGTTAAGATAACTAAAAATCTTAATAATACTTTCATCCAATCCTCCCTTAAGGGTTAAAAACCACTTATACTACTAAATAAACTTTGCTCTACAATCATTAATAATAAAAGAAAACCATTTAATCTGCAAGACCCTATAGTCAAAGAAATTCATAAAAGAATCATTGTAAAATCTTTTTTAATAAGATAATACGCTATAAAGAGCTTGACAAATCTGCATTTTTACTTAAGATTATTTTATGAAAATTAAATTATTGGGTACAAGAGGCTCAATACCAACACCCGGCAAAGATACTGTTAAATACGGTGGCAATACAACATGCGTAGATCTAACTTTAAATAGCGGTAAAAAAATAATAATTGATGCGGGTTCCGGGATGAGAATTCTTTCGAGCGAAATACTCTCGGAAAAAATAAATCATATCAATTTGTTTCTAACTCACTCTCACTGGGATCATATTCAGGGTTTTCCGTTCTTTATCCCTATATATATCCCAAATTTCTCGATAAAAATATTTGCAGCTTCTCCTACTTATGGAAGATTATTAGATATATTGAAAGGACAGATGAATTCCCTTTATTATCCTGTTCCTTTTAAAGAAATAGGAGCCGATATAGAATTTGAAAAAATAAGAAAATCAGGTATTTCAATCGATGGTGTAAAAATTAGTTCTATTTTAACAAATCATCCTCTTGAAACACATGCTTTTAAATTTGAAGAGGATGGAAAAACTTTAGTATTCATGAGTGATAATGAACTCGACCATCAGGATATTGCAACAGTGCCATATGATGACCATTTAAATTTTATAAAAAATGCCGATATTCTAATCCATGATGCTCAATATGAAAAAAAAGAAATGGAAAAACACAAAAGCTGGGGTCATTCCTCATGGGAACAAACTGTAGCTTTCGCGAAAGAAGGAAATGTAAAAACGCTTTATTTGACCCATTATGATCCCACAAGAAAGGACAATCAGATAGATAAAATAGTCAAAAAAGCTACTAAATTTGCAGGTAAAGGATTAAATGTTAAAGCTGCCCGCGAGGGCAAAGAATTCGATTTGTAAAAATTCTTAACATAAATGTTTTATTTTTATGGAAATTTTATTAGCAGACGATGATAATAAAATTCTAAAATCTCTTGCCAGTATTCTTTCCACACAAGGACATAATTGCGAAATAACCTCAGACGGCTCCGAGGCAGTCAGCAAATACAAGGAAAACAATTTTGATTGCGTGCTTCTTGATATTGAAATGCCCATAATGAACGGTATAGAAGCTGCAAAAGCGCTGCTAATCATTAATCCTGATGCTTCTATAATAATGGTGACAGCTTTTAGGGATATCGATATAATCAGAAGTACTATGCGCGTGGGAGCATACGATTACCTTGTTAAACCTGTTCTACCTGAAGAACTCGGAAGGGTTCTTGAAAAAGTAAAAGAAAGAAATTTTCTCTTAAGAATAAGAAGAGATTACCAAATTGAATTAGAGAATAAGATTAAAGAACAAAGAGAAAAAATCGAAAAGAAGATGTTGGATACCATTACATCTCTTGTTAATGCGCTTGAGGCAAAAGATCCATACCAGGAGGGACATTCGAAACAGGTTAAAGAAATTGCTCTCAAAATTGCCGACGAGCTCGGATATTCTAAAAAAGAAAAGGAGATACTGAGTTATGCTGCCATGATACATGATATAGGTAAAGTTGGCATACCAGATTCTATTCTAATGAAACCCGAAAGTCTTACAGTAAAAGAATATACGGTAATGAAAAAACATCCTGAAATAGGAGAATTTATAGTAAGTCCATCGATTAGAAACAAACAAATTCTAAATGCTGTGCTTCATCATCATGAGAGGTATGACGGAAAAGGTTTTCCAGATGGTTTAAAAGGCAAAAAAATACCCCTGTCTGCGCGGATGTTAGCTATAGCTGATTCTTTAAGCGCAATGATGTCAAAAAGACCTTATAGAAAAGGCTTATCATTTGAGGAAATCATTGAAGAATTAAGAAAAAATTCCGGAACTCAGTTTGACCCAAAATTAGTAAAAATATGCTTAAAACTAATAGAAAAAGGGAAAGTTAAATAGAATTCAGAAGCCAGAAGTCAGAATACAGAATCCCATCTCACCACCACAAATAATAGGACACAGATAAACGCAGATTTAAGAGATTTTTTTTATTTTTTTAACCTGAAACCAGAAACTCTTAACTCGGAACTGTAATTCACACAAAGATACGGTGTACAGAGAGAAACAAAGAAAGATTTCTTTGTTTCTCTAAAACCTAAGAACTAATACCTGATACCTGTTTTTATAGTTTATACAACAAAGAAACTCTATGGGACAATTCTAAATAGGTGTGTAAGTTCAAAGCGTAATCAACCAAAAAAGGCCGTTTTTCGATTCCAAAACCAGTTGTTACCTGATTGTTAAAAAATCCAGCGCGTACTTTAAGCCACTCATTCATGCCTATTTCAACTCCTAAATGGTTATTAAATCCATAATCGTCCTGAATAAGATTTACTTCCATGAGAACGGGTACGTTCCCTATCTTTTTTGTAAACCCACACCCAATTCTATAAGAAGGTTCAATATGTTCTGTTCTCCCATCCCAGTATAATGGCGAAGAGGTGAAATCTTTTATTGAAGCCCCTATCGAGTATCCTCCCATCTGGTAGATGACACCTAAATCAGCGCCAGCACCAACTGCAACGGCTTCATGAATCCTTTTGTAAATAAACTTAAGACCAATTCCTACAGAAAAACTACCAAACCGTCTCGAATACGAAGACAAGAGGGCACCTTCACGAGCCGAGAAATTACTTATTGAGTCTGGATATATTTCTTCTCCGGGATCCGGCAATCCGTCGCCATCTAAATCATCCCAGGCATTCCTTGTATCAAGTATATCTCCTACCGAATGAAAAACAAAGTGAAATCCAAATCCATAATCGCTTTGTCTTAGATTTATTCCTCCACTTAAAACATTGGCAAGATCACCAAACATTCTTGAACCGGTAAAATACACACAGGGTTCGAGTACAAGTGAAGAAGCAGGATTCTTAAAGCCAGTAGTAGGATAGGCAATACCCGTGGAGCCCCTTCCCCAACTTCCAGCATCTACTCCTACAAGAAGAAATTCTCCCTCGAAAACAGCCAATAAAAGCAGAAACATTATTTTTCTTCTTTCTTTTCTCTCTGCGACATAATTTCCTGACCAACTTCCTCGGGCACTCTTTCATAAAAAGCGAATTCAGCAGAATAAGTCCCTGTGCCTTGAGTCAAAGAACGCAGTCTGGATGAATACTTAAACATCTCTTTCTCAGGAACATAGGCATTTATTACTTGAAACTTCCCTTTAGCATCGATACCGAGAATTCTACCCCTTTTTGAATTCAAATCACCCATTACATCGCCCGTGTATTCATCTGTTATAACAGTTTGAACTTTAAGTATAGGTTCTAACAAAAACGGAGAAGCCTGCAAAAGAGCTTCTTTTAAAGCCATAGAACCAGCTCTTTTAAAAGCGTTGTCAGAAGAATCGACGGGATGGTAAGAACCATCATAAACTGTAATTTTACAGTCGATAACCTTATAACCCGCCAATATTCCAGCATTTAACGCCTCGTTAACCCCAGTTTCAACAGAGGGAACATACTTACTGGGAATATTTCCACCTTTAATTTCATTTGCAAACTCTGCACCCACACCTCTATCCAGAGGTTCAACTCTCAGAAAGACTTCCCCATACTGACCACGTCCGCCGGTTTGCTTCTTAAATTTTGCATGCCCTTCTGCTTTCCTCTGTATTGTTTCCCTGTAATGAATACCCGGTTTATTTTCTATAAGCTTAACATCAAAATTGTCTTCCAGCCATGATTTCACAAACTGCAAGTGTTGTTCTCCCATGGTTTCCAAAATTAACTGTTTCGTTTCAGAGTCAAAATTGTAGTTCAAAGTGGGATCTGATTTTTTAAGTTTAGAAAGTCCTTTAGATACTTTATCGTTGTCTTTCTCGGTTTCACCTTCAATAGCTATTTTTGCTACTGGGCTGGGAAATTCTACAGCATCTAATTTGACTGGATTAGCAGGATCTGCTAGAGTATCACCCGCAGAGGTGTTTTTCAATTTAACAAGAGCACCTATCGAACCTGCATTAAGTTCATCTACTTGTTTTCTTTCATTACCTTTCATTACGAACAGTTGATTAATTTTTTCTTCAGTATCATTTGCGGTGTTAATCAGTGTATCTCCCGATCGAATCTTGCCTCTCCAAACCTTTATTAAATTCAATTCTCCTATATGAGTCTCGAATTTAGTTTTAAAAGAAAAGGCAATAGTCGGGCCTTCAATTGAGTCAATTTTAGAAGGAAGTTTTGCATCAGCAGGCGATGGAAAAATTTTTTTAACATACTGAATAAGACAGTCCATACCCAAAAGTGAAACCGAATCAGCACTTATTAATGGATAAAGTTTTCCTGTAAGAAATCCCCTTTTCATCCCATTTTTTAAATCTTCATCGGTAATTTCCTTCTCTTCGATAAATTTTTCCATAAGCTCTTCGTCAACTTCCGCAAGCGCTTCAACTAATTTTTCTCTATACTGATTTATCTCCTTTTCAAAATCAGAAGATATTTCCTTTTCTCCCCCTGATGAGTATTCTTTTAACTGCAAGACATCTGCAACTCCGACTATTTTCCCATCTTTTACCAGCGGAACAACAAGAGGTAGTAATCCGCTTTTTACTTCATCTTTTATTTCTTCTAAAATACTTTTAAAATCTATCCCCTCTTTCTCTATTTTACTTATGTAAAACAAAACGGGAATACCTCTCTTTTTAGCATATTCAATTACCTGTCCCGTTGTAAAACCCATACCGGAAGTGCCATCGACGACCACTATGGCAGAATCACAGACACTCAAACCTGCAATCATTTCCCCTTGAAAATCAAGATATCCGGGAGTGTCTATTAAATCGACTTCTACACCATCACACTCGAAGGTTGCAACAGCAAGGCTAACCGAATATTTTCTTTCTTTTTCATACTTCATATAATCTAAAATTGATGTTCCATTATCAATAGAACCCAATCTGTTTGTGAAATTCACCTGATACAGTATTGCTTCTCCTAATGAAGTTTTACCGGAATTAGCATGCCCAGCAATGCAAATGCATTTCTTCTCAATCAAATTTCCTCCTTTCAACAAATCTTAATAGTTTCTTCGATCAGATTTATTTCTTTTTTACCCTTATTAAGCCTGATTGCACTAATCCGTAAAGAACTTTTGCAAGATCGAAAGTTTTCATTTTAAGCTCATCAGCAATTTCTTTAATGGTTTTTTCTCCGTTGATTATTGAAAGAGCCTTCCATTCCATAGGCCTTAACTCAATATCGCTAATATCTGGCTCTTCTTCAAAATCAACAACAACCTCTACGGAAGGTATAACATCTTCCATTTTTTTCCATTCATCTATCTGCCTTGCAGCTTCCAAAATTACACTGTGGACTGGAAGATTGATTGTCTCTTTATCAGTGCTTTCTCCGGCTATAAATTCAAAAGTGCCAGTATCCCATTTAAGAAACATATTTATAGCTTCGGTGCCTGTACGATTACTGGTTTCAGCATGTTTAATATTACCATGCTCGAAAAAAATAACTCCAGCGCCATTCGTTCCCTGAAGATGAAGAGCCCCATCCTTACCTCCCAAATGTATAAACTGGAAGATATCGTTTAATTCAAAATCCTTAAAATCTCCTCTTAAAGCCATTTATCCTTTTGCAAATACGCCCATTTTAGAAAATTTTTCAATTCTTTTTTCTATTAAATCATCTCCTACGATATCTTTCAACTCATTATATGTCTTAAGAATTGTTTCTCCAACTATACGTGCTGCTTCTTCAGGATCGTTGTGTGCCCCTCCTTCTGGTTCATCAATTATCCCATCTATAATTTTAAATTCTTTTAAATCTTCCGCTGTAATTTTTAGATATCCAGCGGTTTCTTTTTTATATTCTTGATCACGAAAAATAATAGAAGCACAGCCTTCAGGAGAGATAACAGAATAAACTGCAAATTTCTGCATGAATATTCTATCTCCAACTCCAATAGCTAAAGCTCCTCCACTTCCACCCTCTCCTGTAATTATTACAATTATAGGAACCGGAATAACAGCAATTTCTTTTATATTCTCAGCTATAGCTAAAGCCTGTCCTCTTTCTTCCGCACCTATTCCCGGATAAGCGCCAGCCGTATCCACAAGACAAACAATTGGTAAATTAAACTTACCTCCAAGCTTCATCACCCTCAAAGCTTTTCGGTATCCTTCAGGTTGCGCACTACCAAAATTCCTTTTAATTTTTTCGTTTATGTTTCTTCCCTTTTCGTGTCCTACAACTACAAAAGAGATACCTTCCAGGCTGCCTATTCCTGTTACTAAAGCATTATCATCAGAGAATCTCCTATCTCCGTGAATTTCAATCCAGTCTTTAAACAAATATTTTACATAATCATTAGTGTACGGTCTACTAGGATGTCTTGCCATCTCTACTCTCTGCCAGGGCGTAAGCGAAGAAAATATTTCTTTTCTTATTTTTAGTAATTTTGCATTTAGTTTCTTCAACTCAGTCTGATATATACCGTTTATATTCCCATTAAGAGCTTTTAATTCTTCAATTCTTTCACTTAGCTCAACAAGAGGTTTTTCAAAATCTAAATGTTTAATCATTATATTCCTATCGAAATTGTAAAAAGATTTGAAGCTTCAAGATTATTGATTATAGTAGGAGAATACGAATAATCAATCTCTAGGTTATTATTACGCAGACCAAAACCAAATGAAAATTCCTCCCAGGGATTATCCTCTCTCTTTCCAACCCGAATAGAGAAAGATTCATTGATTAGATACTCTGCCCCAATAGTATATTGCAATTTAGTATTCAACGGCTTATTGACCGAAAAACCTAGGAATAATGTTTGAAAATTTCCTTTTAATCCAAGATGCCATGTGAGAGGCAAACGGAATTCTTTATCAAAATATTTCGGACCCAGATGAAGAAAGGAAACATCCAGACGAAAAGGCTTATCGTTAAAAGCAACAAAACTCCGGCTTATTCCCAAATCAAAAGAATAAGTCGAATACGAAACTTCAAATAGCCTTTCGCTTAAAGACCTTAGAGTAACCCCGGCAGTAAATGATTTAAAATCCCTGGCATAGGTTATGCCGAAAATTGTATTTTCTGCGTCATAAGTTCCAATTGGCTCACCGGGGATCCTTCGAAGTTCCATATCTCCCGGATAAAATCCTATGAAAGAAAAGCCAAACGCGTTATTACCGATTTTTTTAGTAAAACCCAAAAAATTAACGTTCATGTCCAAAAAAATCTTCCTATAAGTAAAAGAAAAATTATATCTATTATCCATATTTTCAGACGAAAAAATAATTTCAGAAGGGTTTAATGATAAAGAGTAAACTCCTCCTTCCCATTGATTTCCAGCGGTCCCGTTGGTCTTTGCATGCATGTCATACTGGAGTATTTCAAATCCGGTAGGACCTCCAACGCGATTTAATCCATCCCAGAAATCTGAAATATCATCTGTTAAATCACCTAAAGAATAAGATAAAAATAATAATATTAACATATTCCACTCCTATTTTATTCCTAATATGGGAGAGTAACAAAGTTTAGTTTATTGTCAAGTAAGAAAATAAGATAATCCTTTTTATTTTTTTTTGATTTTATATATGTCATAACTTACTATACGGATTTTTAGACATAAAAGTTCCAAATATTTGAATTTTTTATTAAATGTTTATTCTTCATTTCATTGATATATTCATTTCTAGTCATTGGTTTTAGCATCTTTTAGAACATTTCAAGTATAAGATTTCTTGCAATATGACGATCTCGGGTCCACTCGGGCGCTATCAATCTGTTACTGTTTGCATATCCAGAAAAACGATGTATGATTATATTATCGGAAAGGTTTCTTATAAACTTCTTCGCAATTTCAGCATAATCCTCGGGATTCTTATAAACCTTGATATCTTTATTCAAAAAAAATTTAGAAAAAGGAGTTCCTTCTACAATATATAGGTGATGAAGCTTTACCCCATCTACCTTCCATTTAGAAATAACTCTGGCTGTTTCAACCATATCATCATCAGTCTCTCCGGGTAATCCTAAAATAACATGAGCGATAACTTCTATCTTTCCACTTTGTTTTAACATCAAAACAGCTTCTTCACTATCACTAACTGTATGTTTCCTACCAGCTAGGTCAAGAGATTTCTGATGCGCCGATTGTATCCCTAATTCAACAATGGTATAGTGTTCGTCAGCAATTTCATTTAAAAGATTTACATTTTCTTTATTAATGCAATCGGGTCTTGTAGACACGGAAATACCAACTACATCCGGATGAGAAAGTGCCATAATATATTTTTCTCGTAAAATATCAACCGATGCATAAGTACTTGTATAAGATTGAAAATAAGATATGAAACAATTTAGGCCTCTTTTCTTCAATTTGCAAATTCCAGACTCGATTTGTTTTTCTATTCCATCTGAAAGCCTGATGTGGCTTGCTCTTGAACCTTCTTCATCACAAAAATAACAACCTCCTCTTCCTTTAGTGCCATCTCTTGTAGGACAAGTAAAACCACCATCAATGCCAACTCTATACACTTTTTCCCCGAATTTTTCTTTCCAGTATTGTCCGACTGTACAGATGTTAACCATTATTAAGATTTAAGCACTGCTTTTAGAGTCTTTACCATTTCCGGATCATAAATAGATCCAGCCTTTTCTTCTATTTTCTTTAATACCTCTTTTTTACTTTCACCCTTTGAGATAAGTTCGTCAAATTCATTAGAAACCCTAATAATTCTTGAACCAATAGGAATAGAATCATCTTTTTGACCGTCTGGCTTCCCTGAACCATCATAATTTTCATATAAATGCTCAAGGATATTCCTGCTCTTACTTAATAATCTTAAAGGGCTTATTATCTTTGCACTGAGTAACTCTGAA
>CAZALG010000018.1:0-14964 GCA_964485935.1 uncultured bacterium
TATATAGAGATAAACAAAAGCAGCGGGGATTGGTCTTATTACTGGGGTAAAGATGCATGGGGTGTAGATGAAATCTGGGGCTCGTCTAGTGGTGGTTATATATTCGCAACTCCCATGTCTACAGTAAAGGCCAGTTCGCGTAACCCACTTCAACTTGGTGGAATTACAGACGCCATGAATCATATCTTTCTCACCGGTGCGCATGTTTCTCAGATTACGGATGACGATGGGCATAAATTCTACAAATCAAGCGCAAGCTCACATAACAGAATATCCGATATAGAAGACAACCCTTCTCTTAAAATGAAAAATGTGTTCAGAATGCCCATGACTTCTGCCGCCCCAAGAAGAGGAACCCGATCTACGGTAAAAATAAATGCTCCCGAGATTTACTTTGCAATCGGTTCGGAGGGGAAAAATCTAAATTTTGAAATAGCTTCAACCGGAAAGAAATACAAATTCGAAATGGCTGGTAAAAATAATATAATAAGGCTCACTGCACCCGGTGGTTCAAGCGGCAGAGATAATTTCGAGGTAAAAAAACTCTCTACCGGCAATCAGGAATTAGTATTGAGCAGCAGAAGAGGCGCCGCGAAATTCGAAGTAGAATTACACCAAACGGTTCCCGGCTCCAAAACATCAAGAATATTTAAGGTAACAAATCTAACAGCTCCGAGTTCTTCACCAGTGAGACTGCGATTATCAGAGGGTCGTGATGCTCTTCTACTTATGGGAGAAAAGGGTCCTGTTAGCTGCAATCTTCAAATCACACAGTCCGCAGACGGAAAAATAACAAAGATGCCAGCAAGAACATTAAACGCTCCGGGTAAACAGTGGCAGGAGGTTACTCCGAGTAACTGGAATAAGTTAAATGGCGCAACCATAAAAGTAAATAAATTACAAACGCAGATGCCTCCTGATCCCTTAGGGAAGAAGCAGATGCCTCCTGATCCTCCTGAGAAGAAGAAATAATAAGGGGAAGGCGGAAAGATGAGAAAGGCAGTATTACTTGTTTTAATCCTTTCGTTTGCTTCCTATGCGGGTTTAGTTGAGTTTTCCGGTTCCGCAAACTTATACGGCGAGTATGATATGATAGAGGGTGGAGATACTTTGATAGAACCGTCTTCTCAGGTGAGGTTTGCCGTCAGTCCAACTATATCTATCGCCACTTTGCCTATAAATTTTGATTTCCAGTTAAGTTCTCTGGAGTCAAAATATCGCCAGGCTCTTAACAAATACCGTATAAGCATACAGCCGGAAAAAATGCTCAGGGACAAGGTCAATGTACCAAGTTTCGTTTTCGCTATTTCCAACGTTGAGTTCGGGACCTGCTATCCGTATTTCTCTCCTTACACTCTTTCGAGTGTCCCCGTTTCCGGAGGAGGAGTCGAACTTAACCCGGGATTCCTTCATCTGGAAGGCTCAATGGGAAACCTGCAGAGGAGTGTCGACTGGTCTGATACAACTTATACCGATTATGCTTATGCCAGGAGTTTAGCTGCTTTCAACGTAGGTTTCGGCAGAAAAGAATCCTCTCATTTACACTTTATCTACATGCATTCAGGAGACGATTCAACTTCAGTAGATCCTCTATTAATCCCTGCTTATAGTGATTCGGATAGCGTGGAAATCGTGAAACCCATGGAAAATTATGTCGCAGGTATAGATTTGAAGTTATCTCTTTTTGATAACAGATTCTATATAGAGTCTGAGATCGCAGGTACGGAAGTAACAAGAGATATAAGAATGCCCGAGCTGGCTCTTGAAGGAGTCCCTTCTTTTCTTACAAACACTTTTCATCCCAGGATGAGCAGCTCCTTCGATTTCGCATTTCAGGTTAACTCCACTCTAAATATTTATGATACAGAAATCTCAGGTTCGGTTAGTATGGTGGGACCGGGCTTTGAATCATTCGGCAATCCCTATTTGCGCAATGACGTCCTTTCCTACGAAACCGGCATAAAGCAAAATCTTTTCAGCAACAGTATGTTTTTATACGGTTCTATAGAAAGAGAAACAGATAACATTTTAGGTATAAAAGGTTCTACTACAGCTTTTAATGCATATGAGTTTGGCATAGGGTTTAATTTCACAAACTTGCCGTATCTGGATTTTTCTTTCAGCCCTTATACTGAGAGGAACGATTCTCTTGCACTGGATAGGAGCAGCAAAATGTATTCTGTTAATACCGGCTATAACTTGGTTCTCTCGAATATCAGCAACTATTTAAGTCTTTTCTTTTCCTATCAGGATTACGAGGATCTAGATAATGCTAATAATTATTCCGGCAGAGCCATTTCGGTTAGCGATGATATTAGCTTTATGATTCCTCTTAGTCTTTCTTTTGCCGTTGATTATTCCGAGACGAGTTATCCTGATATTAGTGATGAGATTTTATCTTTTGATGTCGGAGCATATTATACTTTTTTTGAAAATTGGACAAACGGAATTGGGTTTAATACTTCTTCGGGAACTGATGAAACTTCTATGAAAGGATTATACTTCAATTCTTCTTTATATATGGGTTCCTTCGCTAATCTGAGTGTAGATATAGAGAGAAACTCCTACGACGGAGAAACCGAAAATGAGGATTACGACGAGTGGCGCTTAATCGGAAGCATATCCAGTAGCTGGTGATTTAGTTTCTCAGAAAGAATGAAAAAAAAGAAAATATTAATAATTGAAGATGATTATGATCTTTCAGCTTTGATGATCAGACACCTGCGTTCAGGGGACTATGATATTTTAAACGTCGGAGATACCATTCAGGGAGTACAATTCGCCAGGAGAGAAATACCGGATTTAATTATTCTTGATCTAATGATACCCGGCGGGGGGGGGTTAAACGTTCTGGAGAGACTTAACCAATTGCCCGAAACTCAATCCATACCTATTATAGTACTTACCGGCGTACATGATGCCGAAATAAAAGAAAAAGTGCTTCAGGCGGGTGCCGTTGAATATTTAGAGAAACCTTACAATGCGCAAGAACTTTTAAGGAGCGTTGAAGAACATATAATAAAACAGGAAAAGGGAGAAGAAGAGCGCGGAAGCAGTGAGACTATATTGATAGTCGATGATGATGAGGATTTTATAAAAATGTTAGCTCATGATTTACAAAGAGCCAATTATAAAACTTTAAAAGCTTATGATGTAGATCAGGGAATGCGGCTTGCCCGCGAGGAAAAACCGGATTTAATAATTATCGATTTATTACTTCCGGGCGGAGGAGGATTTATCTTTTTTGAACATCTGAAAAGTTTAGCCTATACTCAAAACACACCTGTTATTGTTCTGACAGCTGTAAAAGACGAAGAATACAAGCAAAAAATGATGGAAGCAGGCGTTAAATACTACATCGAAAAACCTTATGATTTAAGCCTTTTACTGAACGCAATCGAAGTTGCAATATAATTCTTTTTGTCCTGTGGAATACGTTATTCTTTTAGCGCGTCGGTTAGACCTTGAAAAGTGTAAGGACATATATCCGAATTGAGCTCTATTCCGTTTTTTCTTAGTTTATTTGCCAGCCTTACAGCAGAAGGAACGTCACAACCTGCTTCGTATATCTGATTCCAATCAGCTTCTTCTGTGGGAGAAGAAAAAATCAATTCGCCTCCTACTATTAAACTAATTCTATCAACAAAGGAAATAACATTATCAAGTTCCTGCGAAATTATAATCACTCCAACCCTACCCCTTAAACTCTCAATAACTTCCGAGAGTCTATTCTTAAATTGCCAGTCGAGGCCTGAGAAAGGTTCATCCAGTATCAAATAAGTTGGCTCCCAGATAAGTATGGAAGCAAAAGCAACTATTCTCTTCTCTCCATAAGAGAGATCAAATGGCGAAAAATCAAGAATTTCCTGATTCAACCCAAGAAAATCAATTATATTCTTAATTTTTCTATCAATATCTTCAATTCCAAATCTTTTTGCCCCATAAGCTATTTCTTCATACACGGAATCATTAAAAAAAAGGTCTTCGGGAAACTGAAAAAGCAACCCCATTCTTTTTCGCCATTCGCTAATATCCTTCCTCGGAGAAAAAGCTCTCCCATGACTTGGTTTGAGAAGACCTTTTATTATCATGGCAAGAGTAGTTTTCCCGGCTCCATTTGGGCCTACAAGGAGATGAATTACATCCGAGGCAAAAGACATAGAACAGTTTTTAATAACTTTCCTGTTTTCATAGCCAAAACAAATGTTCTTCAACACAATCATTTTAATAGCTCCAAAATCCTCTCATATTGAGGAATTTCTTCCCTGTTTTTCCTCAACAAATTAAAAAAGGCAGAATCATACGAAAAATGAGAGCTGCCTTCAAGGTCTTCTGTTTTAGCCTCAAAATTTATTTTACCCTTCTCCAAAAGAATCACTCTTTCTCCGAAATTTATTTCTTGAAAGTTTTGAGTAATAATCAAAAGAGAAGCGGCAGAACTTTCCCATATCTCATATATCTTTTCTCTCGATTTTCTGTCCAGAAAAGAAGTCACCTCATCAAATATCAAATATTCCGGCTGCATAGCATAAATACTGGCTATAGCAACCATTTGCTTTTCTCCTGCCGAAAGAGAAGAAGGATCTCTATCCAAAATTTGTTCTAAATTGAAATCTTCTATAACAGCTTCAACCCTTTCCCTGATTTCAGAACTTTCTTCTTTAATATTACTTAAACCAAAACCGATTTCTCTCCGGACATCCGTGGTTACGAATTGGGTCTCAGGATCCTGAAAGACAATACCTATTTTTTTTCGCAAAGACTTTAAATCAAAATCTACAATATCTTTAGAATCTATAACTATATTACCAGGTCCAGAAGGAATGATACCCGAAAGACCCAAAGCCAGAGTGCTTTTGCCTGCACCCGTTGGTCCAACCATTACTATTTTCTCACCCTTATTCCAGGTAAAATCAAAATTTTGAATAACGATATTTTCGTCTCTTTTTAAAGTTAAAGAGTAAGTTTTTATCACTTGGAAAGATTAGTAAGTATAAGAAAAAGTATCAAAATAATCCATGGGATTTACGGCACGTCCCAAAACCCTAACCTCATAATGCAAATGAGTTCCGGTTACAAAACCCGTAGAACCCATAGCACCGATTTTCTCACCCCTCTTAACCTTCTGCCATTTTGTTACATAGATTCGTGAAAGATGGGCATATCTGGTCACAATACCATAACCATGGTCAATATCCACTGTTAACCCATATCCCCCAAATCTTCTGGCAGAAGCAACTGTTCCGTCGGCAGTAGCAACAACTGCCGTATATGGTCTGTTGGCTATATCGTAACCTTTATGAAATTCACGTTTACCTGTAATAGGGTGCCTGCGCCAACCAAAACCGCTTGTGATATGACCAAGAGTGGGCCATATTGATGGAACGTGTGAAAGCCTGTCCTTTAATTCTCCTAATTTTCTTCCCGCTTTGTCAAAAGATTGTTCTTCAAGTTCTACAAGATTGTAAATTCTGTTAATCTGTCTTTCCAATCCCTTAACACTGGAATCTAAATCCAACGAATAAAATTCTTTGCTCTGGGGAAAACCACCCACACCCATTTGTTTGGTCGATTTATTCACAGGCTCCAATCTGCTTGTTAGCGCTAAAACCTCATTATTCTCGCCGACCCGAAACAAACCTTCCTGAATAACGGCAACGTCTTCTTTTATTTTGAAGAGTTTTTGTAAATATTCCTGCTTTTTAATTTCTAATCTATGACACTCTTCTAACAGCGCTTTCCTTTTAGTGCCTTCAATAGTAATATATGTAAAAGCCCCAAGGAATGTACTTAACAGTATGATTGTATAGAAGACTACCCGCTCATTTAAAGGCATACCCCTCACTTTCCCTTTATTTGTAATAAAGAGTAACGTCCATTTCTTCATTGCTCATATATTCTAATGATTTTAGGACATTTTGTCAAGGTACTTTTTTTATTTGTCCTATTATTGGCATTTTTTATAATTATCGAAATAAGAATAAATAAACATAGGATTCGTTATTCACTTGCTTTTTGAGGTTTCTTATATATTCTATTTATGGGGTAAAAAAATAAACAAATCTTTTAAAAGTGTAATAAAAATAAGCTTATCCGTAATTCTAATACTCATTATTTTATTTGTAGTTCTAAATAAACTATTGCAGAAATATTCATCAAGCGATTTTTCAAATAGTTATACTGTAAAGAATGTTATAATAATGGTACCGGACGGTTGTTCTAACAGTTTGCAAACTCTTTCGAGATGGAAAAAAGGAGACGCTCTTATTCTTGACAGTATTTTAGTGGGAGCGGTTAAAACCTACATGGCGAATTCAGTCATTACTGGTTCGGCGGCGGCTGTTACAGCCTTTGCTACCGGACACAAAACAACAGGTGGGTTTTTAAGTGCCGGGCCGAGAGTTGAAGATGTTTTAAACACATTCGAACATCCCGGAATCGAAATGGAATATCATCCATTGGCTACCGTCCTAGAAGGAGCAAAACTCAAAGGCAAATCCACTGGCCTTGTTGCAACCAGCAAAATCAGTCATGCCACACCCGCAGGTTTCGCCTGTCATGTTCACGACAGAAATCATTACAATGTAATTACTGAACAAATGGTTTACGAAAATGTCGATGTAGCTTTCGGCGGAGGGAAACTGCATCTCCTGCCGAAATCGGAAGGAGGAAAAAGGACAGACGAAGAAAACTTGTTAAAGGTCCTTCTTGATAGGGGTTATCAATTCGTGGAAACGGAAGAGGAAATGTCTAAAATTAGCTCCGGAAAAGTATGGGGGCTTTTTGCAGAAAATCATATGAGTGCGGATATAGACCGACTGGAATTCTCTTCTCAGCAGCCTTCTCTAGCTCGAATGACGGCTAAAGCCATCGAACTGCTCTCAGAGGACAGAGACGGATTCTTCCTGATGGTAGAAGGCAGTCAAATCGATTGGGCAGGTCACGCCAACGACCCTATATATATGGTAACTGATTTTCTGGCTTTTGACGAGGCTGTAAAAGTAGCTGTCGATTTCGCAAGAAAGGATAAAAAAACCCTTATATTAGCTTTCCCGGATCATAACTGCGGTGCCTTGAGTATTGGTCACGGTGCCACTAAAAAGCCATATTCCCAAACCAAAGTTGAAGATTTGATTTCCCCGTTAAAAGGAATGAAAATAACAGCGGGAGCTTTAGAATCTCAAATAGGAAACGATTACTCTTATGCCAATTTATCTAAAGAAATAAAAAATTGGTGGGGAATAAATATCACCAGAGAGGATTACAAAGAAATAAAAGAACTTATGGATAACGGCACTTCTCTAAATTATTCCATTTCGGAAGTAATCAGCAAAAATCACACCGTAATAGGCTGGACCACCCACGGACATACCGGTGAAGATGTCCCTCTCTGGGCTTACGGACCCAATAGACCTGTCGGGCTTTATGACAACACAGAACTAGCAAAAATCACAGCCGCGGCTTTAGGCTTTAATCTTGATGAAATAAACAAAGAACTTTTTGTGGAAGTCGGAAAAGTCTTTAACGATTATAGTCTGGATAAATCCGATACATCAAATCTTGTTTTAAAAATCGACTCATTTAAACTTCCCGTAAACAAAAATATACTGTTATGGAATGAAGAGACTCACGAGTTGAATGGTATCGTAGTATATGCTCCTTTAACAGAAAAAGTTTATATACCAATGGAAGCCGTCCACATAATTGAGAAATTAAAGATCAAATATTAAAATGCAAAATTACAAATCAAAGTTCAAAAATCAACAAGGAAAAAATAAAACAAAGAGAATCAAGAATATCGCAAATTCTTGTTTACTATTTAGTTGTGGGATGGAATAATTTTACATTTTAATCTGTCATTTTGATTTTTTATTTTTAATATTTAATTTTCAGAAAAACAACAAACTAACTTTAAACATAATAAAAAGTATTAAAGGATATACTAAATAATAAAATTCTCTATAAAAGGATAATAGTTGACATAGTCTTTATTAATTATATAATTTATATTGTTATGAAAGTAGAAATAAAAAAGATGGACGGTTTAAAATTAAAGGGAAAAGACGATTCCGGACATGAAATTGTAATTGACACGAAAAAAAAACTCGGGGGACACGACTCTGCACCCAGTCCGATGAACCTTCTCCTTCTTTCCCTCGGAAGCTGTACTTTGATGGACGTAATTTCTCTCTTAGATAAAATGAGAGTGGAATATGATGATATAAAGGTCAAAGTATCAGGAGAAAGACGCAATGAGCATCCAAAAACTTTCAAAAATATTGAAATTAAATATATTGTTTACGGCAAAAACCCGGATAAAACAAAAATAAAAAAAGCAATCGACTTATCAACCGAAAAATACTGCTCTATACATGTAATGTTAGAAAAAACCGCTTCTATATCCAGCAGCTTTGAAATTATAAAACAAAAATAAAATTCCGGAGGCATAATGAGAGAAGATAAATTTACTCAGAAAGCAAAAGAAGCTCTTTCCATAGCGCATTCTTCTCTTTCAAAATTAAATCATTCGGAAATGACTCCTCTTCATCTGTTATACGGACTACTCGATGACCCGGAAGGAATCGTACCAAAATTAATAGAAAACATGGAATTGAACACCGGCCAGGTAAAAAACAGAGTGTTGGACGAGCTGGAAAAAATCCCAAAAGCTTACGGGTCGGTGCAGGTTTACCTATCTTCGCAGGCAAATAAAGCTCTGGACAACGCCTGGGAAGAAGCACGCAGATTAAACGATAAATATATTGGAACAGAACATATACTGCTATCATTGACTGACGATACAGGAAAAGCCGGAGAAATACTTATCGATTTCGGAATAAACAAGGAAAGAATTTTTTCTTCTCTAAAAAAGGTAAGGGGCGAAGGAAGAATCGAAGACCCGGATGCCGAAAGTAAATACAAAATACTGGAAAGATATACGAGGGATCTTACGGAAGAAGAAAGCGACCCTGTTATTAATCGCGAAAAAGAAATCCAGCGAGTAATGCAAATCCTGATTAGAAAGACAAAAAACAATCCGGTGCTTATTGGTGAAGCAGGGGTTGGCAAAACCGCGATCGTTGAAGGGCTGGCACAAAGAATTAAAAGTGAAAAAGTTCCTGAATTATTAAAGAACAAAAAAATTCTCGAACTTGATCTTGCTGGTCTTATAGCCGGGACTAAATTTCGCGGGGAATTTGAAGACCGGCTTAAAGCAATTATGGGGGAGCTGGAGAAGAAAAAAGACGAACTTATTCTTTTCATTGATGAGATTCATACGGTAGTAGGAGCCGGTGCCGCGGAAGGGGCAATGGATGCTTCCAATATGATGAAACCTTTCCTGGCAAGAGGAGCAATGAAAACAATAGGAGCGACGACTATTTCCGAATACAGAAAATATGTTGAAAAAGATCCCGCACTCGAAAGAAGGTTTCAGCCCGTATTAGTAAACGAACCATCGGTAGCCGATTCTATAGAAATATTAAGAGGATTAAAAGATTCCTACGAAAAATATCACGGAGTCGAAATAGAAGATGCGGCAATAGAAGCAGCAGTAAAATTATCAAAACGTTATATAACGGACAGATACTTACCCGATAAGGCGATCGACCTGCTCGATGAAGCATGTGCAAAACTTCAACTTGAAAAAGCGGCTGTCCCCGGAGATCTAAAAAAGAAAGAAGAAAAAATTAAAAACCTCCAGGAGGAAGCAAAGAAATTTGCAGAGGAAGGAGAACATCGCGACGCGCGTAAGATAATAGAAGAAGAAGAAAATCTGAGGAAAGAATACGAAAGAGAAAAAGAAAAATGGACGGAATGTCATCCCTGTGATAAACCAATCAATGAAGAGGACATAGCAGTCATAGTATCCAACTGGACCGGAATACCGGTAAGCAAAATGCTTGAAAAAGAAAAGAACAAACTGACAAATCTCGAAGAAGAAATCCACAAAAGAATAGTAAACCAAGAATACGCAGTAAAGGCAGTGGCAGATTCGATAAGAAGGGCTCGCTCAGGCATTTCCAATCCTAATAGACCAATAGGTTCTTTCATCTTCTTAGGCCCTACGGGTGTTGGAAAAACAGAACTGGCAAAAGTCCTCGCCTGGATTCTCTTTGACTCGGAAGATGCACTAATAAGGGTTGATATGAGTGAATTTATGGAAAAACATTCCATTGCCCGACTCATCGGAGCTCCCCCGGGTTATGTGGGATATGAAGAGGGAGGTTACTTAACCGAAGCGGTCAGAAAAAGACCTTACTGCGTAATTCTCTACGATGAAATAGAAAAAGCTCATCCTGAAGCTTTTAATATTCTGCTTCAGATTTTAGACGATGGCAGACTCACCGACGGAAAAGGTAGGACGGTAAATTTTACCAACACGGTCAATATAATGACATCAAATATAGCCTCTGATGTGATTCAGAACCTCGCGGACAATTATGACCTTCTCGAGGAAAAAGTTACCGAACAGCTAAGACTAAAAATGAGACCTGAGTTCTTAAATAGAATAGACGACATAATAATCTTTAAACCTCTTAACCTCGAACAGGTAAAGTCAATTGTAGGCATAATGATACAAGATCTCTCGGAACGTTTAAAGGAGTCTGACATAGAATTGGAGATAACAGAGAAAGCGAGAGACTTGCTCGCGGGAAAAGGTTACGATAAATCTTTCGGGGCAAGACCTCTTGCTAGAACCATTCAAAAATTCATCGAAACGCCGTTGTCACTTAAAATAATCGATGGTGAAATCACCAAGGGAAAAGTTTTGATCGACGTGAAAGATAAGGAGTTTGTTTTCAAAAAGAAATGATACCTCACACAAAGACACAAAGACCACAAAGATTTTTTTTGTTGTTTTTTTTACCCGGAACACGAAACCTTAAACTCGAAACTCTTATCAGCACGAATAGATTTTTAGCTTCTCTAAGAAAAAATATTTTTGCATTTTGCTGTGTCACTTTGCTTTTTAATTTTTGATATTTCATTTGATATTTTATGAGTTTGATTAAAAATTTCGAGGAACTTACAAGAAATTCAAATCAAATAAGAAAAGACCTTTTGACAATTCTGGATTATGCACTGAAAGAATCTTTACCCGAAGCTGCTATAAACAAATCAGTAATATTAGAGAATGATACACTAAAAATAACCGACAAGAAATTTTCTCTGTCTAAACTCGAAAATATTTTTGTGATAGGCAGTGGAAAAGCAACTTACAGAATGGCAAAATCTCTATATAATATTCTAAGGGGGAAAATATCAAAAGGTGTTATCACAATAAACGAACCTTCAAAGGAAAATTTAGGTCCAATTAAAGTGATTCAGGCTGGGCATCCACTACCCACTGAACAGGGAGTAAAAGGAGCAAATGAGATTTTGTCCCTCGCAGAAAAAGCAGATAAAAAAGATCTTATAATATCTCTTATTTCCGGCGGCGGTTCGTCTTTGCTTGCGGCACCTCTTAGTGGTATAAACCTTAAGGACTTACAAAAAATAAATGAATTATTATTAGCCTCAGGCGCTTCAATAAAAGAAATAAATACAATAAGAAAACATATCTCAAAGATAAAAGGCGGAAGGCTTTCCGGGGCCGCTTATCCCGCTAATTTAATTTCTCTTATTATTTCTGATGTAGTCGGAGATGATGTATCTACCATAGCTTCTGGACCAACTGTCGGAGACAGCTCCACTTACAAAGAGGCGTACGAAATATTGGAGAAATATGATTTAATGGAAAAAATCCCTCCTTCTATATCAAATAACATTAAAAGCGGTGCCGAGGGTAAGATCCGAGAAACTCCCGGTCCTGAAGATGAAACTCTATCCAAAACGTTTAACAGAATTATACTTAACAGCACAAAAGCATTGGAAAGCGCACAAAAGAAAGCCATTGAGCTTGGCTATAACACATATATTCTTTCCTCAAAGCTTGAAGGTAATGCAAGAAAAGTTGGAGCTCTTCATGGTGAAACAGCAAAAGAAGTTCATCTGTCCGGAAGCCCTATAGAACCTCCTGCCATAATACTCTCGGGAGGGGAATGTGTTGTTGCACTCGACAAAATCAGAAAAGAAAGGGGGGGTCCAAACCAGGAATGTGTAATCGGTTTTGCAGAAAAAATGGATTCTCTAAATGAAATAGCTTTTCTTTCCGTTGACACTGACGGAATAGATGGGTATTCCAGGTTTGCCGGCGGCATCATCGGAGGCAATAAGAAGAAAATATCCGGGGAAGAAATAGAAGAAGCGCTAAGGAAACATTCCTCATCAAATTTCCTCCGGAAAATAGGCGGGGGAATCATAACCGGTGAAACAGGCACAAACGTGAATGACCTGCGTATACTGGGCGTCGGAATTTGAACCACAGAGGACACAAAGATTTTAAACTGTTGGTCTGTGGGTCAGTTAGTCCGTTGGACTGTTAAAAAAAACGCACCAACACACCCACGAACTAACACACTAACTATAATAAAATTGCCACAGATTAACACTGATTTTTTTGTTCTTTTTTTCACTAAAACCAAAGACCTAATACCTAAAACCTGAAAAATATAATTAGCTATAGCTAATTATATTTTTCCGCTCTCTCCAGTCTCTCCCCTATCGGTGGGTGACTGTAATAGATAAGCTTGGCCCAGAAATTCGGATACGCATTGGAAAGATTTCTGTTTGCCAGACCCGCCATTGCCCTTTTGAAGGCTCCCGAGTCTTCCGTTAACCTGAGAGCTTCCTCATCAGCCCGGTTTTCAAAAAAACGTATAAGGGCATTCTGCAAAATCTTTAAGAAAGTCAAATCTATAAGACTGAGAAACAATAAAAACATCGGAAGCAGGGTAATATTTGCCCGTGTGTTTGTCAAAAAATTTGAGAATAAAGCCCTAAAAATTAAATGCAGAACATAAAAAGAAAATAAATTGAAAAAAAGACCGGTAAAAATCATCTTAGGCATATGTGCTTTTTTATAATGCCCAACTTCATGTGCAAGAACGGTCCTTATTTCGTCCGCTTTCATATTATTAATAATATTATCCGTTAAAATAACTCTCTTGGTTTTTCCTAAGCCCGCGAGCATCGCGTTTTCTTTTGTAGTTTTCCGGCTCGTGTCTTCCCTGAAAAAGCCTTTAATTTTAAGACCTCCTTTCTCCAGAATACCCCTCAAAGAGTCTTTTAACTCCTCATCTTCTATCGGCTCATATTTGTGAAATATCGGCATAATCCACACCGGAAAAATTATAGACATAACAACGGAAAAGAAAACCATAAAAAGGGAGGCGATAAGCCACCATGAATCGTCGAACTTCTGGAATATATACAGAAGCGCCCCGAATATTAGTATACTTAAAATTAAAGAAACGAGAAAACTTTTTATATGCTCTTTAAACCATTGCCCTCTGGTTTGATTCGAGAAACCGTATTTCTTTTCAATAACAAAACCCGAAAGGTAAGACAAAGGAAGTCCAATAATTTCCTGTAGGCCTGCGTAAATAAACATATAAAAAATAAATACAACTATTACGGATGAAAAAATACGCATACTTGCAATCCCGGATGATAATCCGGAGAAATAAAAAGTTAGATTAAAAACGGCTGACAGAAGCATTCCCCAAAGGGCTATCTTTCTACCTGTCCACTCGTATACTTTCGCCTTTTCCTGTTTCTCTTTGTCCAATAAAGGATGAATCTCTTTTTCCATAAGTTTTATCTAAGAGAGATTATGATAAAATCGATAACCGACCTAAAACCCTAACTTAAAAATCCTATGCTTCCATGAACTTTTAGATAAGCCTGTACAGTAAAGAGACGAACCATCAAAAGCAAGAGCTCCGGCACAATAACTGGGCGCATTATATATCTCAAGAACTTTTCCCGACTGGTCGATTTTGTAAACCGCTTGCCAGTCGTTCGGGTCATAGTAATTGTCCCCAGCCACAAGCCATAAATTAGTTCCGTCAAAAGCAAATCCAGTAGGCAAACCTGTCGGAAAATCATAGGTATTTTCAACATCCCCGTTCGAAGGATTTATTTTTTGCAACTCATCCATAAAAGGAACACAATACCAGATATAACCGGAAGCGCAGGTAATTCCACCACCCTCAACCCCCGTAACCGGGAAGGACGATCGAACAGAACAAAGAGTGTCGAGTTCGTAAAGATGACCAGTGCCCATACACCATATACTAGAACCATCCCAGGCTAAACCCGTAGGATATGAAATAATACCGGAGACATCGAACGAATCGATTATTATTCCATTTGTCGCGTCTATTTTATAAATAGTAGGGGACGATTCCGTATCCATATTCCAATTCGACATCCATAAATGATTACCATCAAAACATAAACCCCTCGGATTCAAAATCGAGGAATCCAGCGGAAAAGAAGAAATATCGGAAAAATCCTTTCTACTATTATCTTGACAATACCAAATCCCTAAATCTCCGGTTGCGTCATCGGTGTAAACTCCATTTTCTACACGGGTATCGCTGTCAATTTGATGATAACGAATAATCGCCGTGAAGGTCATTCTATTATCTATATCGGAAAATTCGATATGCGTTATCCAGGATAATAAAGTATCTTCGCTTATCTCTCCTTCGACCTGAAGATCACTTATCCCCATTTCGGGAATTGTTATCGTTCCTGTAAGTTCCTCATGCTCGATCCGCAAATCGAAAGTAAAAGTCCCGCGCTCATCATAATTTTTTTCACTCATCCAGTTTCCCTGCCAGGTTATATCCGTAGCACTACTGCATGAAATAAAAAATAAAACGGATAAACTAATTACAAGTAAAAATCTATTTCTCATTTTCCAATCTCCTTTTTTTATAAAAATAAAATTACACAAAATTCTAAAACCGCAAGGGGGGAATTTTTGCTCGAAGAGCAAAAATTAATCGTGAGTCACGAGTATTTAATTGTAAATTGCAAGTTGGAAATTGTAAATTGAAAATTTAGAAACGG
>CAZALG010000019.1:0-14885 GCA_964485935.1 uncultured bacterium
AATGCCCTCAGAGGGGAGAGGGCATTCTTTAATAAGGAGGTTGTTATGTTCTTCATAGTTAGAGACGAAAAAAAGGCTGAAATGTTCCGTTTTTTATCTAAAAAATCTTAATGGATTGAGCTATTTTTTCTGGGGTGCCTATAAGCCATATATTCTCTTATTTTCTTGGGGGGAAATTAAAAATCAAATATCAAAATGGAAAATTACAAATAAAAGTTCAAAAATAAACAAAAAACTATACCACCCTAAAAGCTTAAAAGACTTTTTGCATTTTAATATGTCATTTTGCTTTTTAATTTTTGATATTTACATTATCTCCCAGCAGGTTTTCTTCGAAAAGGCCAGGCTATTGCAGAAAGACCGTTTCTGATTAGTATTGCTTATATATTATGTGGTATTTGATAGATACCGGTTTTAGAGATCCTTATTTTAATATGGCTTACGACGAATCCTTAATGGATTATGTAGATAACCTTGATACCGTTTTTCTTAGATTTTTTAACTTTTCTCCGGTTTCTATTTCCATTGGATATCATCAAAAAACAGGAGACTGGATCCGAGAATTAGAAAACAGAGGTTTTAAATGGGTCAGACGTAGAACCGGAGGTAGAGCAGTCGTTCATTCCTCCGATTGCACTTATTCTATGGTTTTTCATAGAAGCAATCCCTTTATTGGAGGAAACACAATTGAGTCTTATACAAAGATTTCACTCGCCTTTCGAAAAGCTTTTGAAATTCTTGGTATTGAGACCACAATTAAGAGGAGAGCTTCTAAAATTAAAAAAAACCGGAATCCAGAAATGTGTTTTTCTTCAATTTCGCTTGCAGATTTACGCTGGGGCAAAAGAAAAATCATAGGAAGTGCCCAATATAGAAATAAAGATGTAGTCCTTCAACAGGGAACAATTATGTTGAAAAAGCCCGAAGGATTTACTATAGATCCAGGCATGGCGACAGTCAAAATGGCAACAGCCAAAGAAATTAAACTGCATGAGCTGAAAAACCTTATAACTCAAGGCTTTGAAAATATATTTAATGTATATTTTGAGAACTTCAATAAAAACCCTCTAAAGAAAAAAACACTATTGAAATATTCATCTGATGAGTGGAACTCCAAAGGAATATTTTGATATCCACTCATAACTTTTTACGAATCAAAGCTAAGATATGCCTTAATGGACTTGACAAACTCCGTAATATAACTTATATTTATGATAAGACCAAATAAGAGAGGTGTTTATGTTCAGGAAGAGTTCGATACTATCTATGGATATAGGTAGCCATTCGGTTAAAACAGTGGTGGTAGAAGGGAGTGCCAAAAAGCCAGTAATGACTAAATGTAATATTACATCTTTACCCTCTCATGCTATTGTAGACGGAGAAATGATGGATCGAGAGACAGTTCTGGATGCCATAAGAGAAAATCTCCAAACTTTGGAAGTTGACAATAAGCAAGTTGTCAGTTGTATATCCGGAAGAGATATTATTGTTAAGAAAATCAAAATGCCGAAAATGAATGAGACTGAGGCTAGAGAACAAATCAAATGGGAAGCGGAACAATATATACCATATGATATAGAGGACATTACACTCGATTTCGAAATAGTTAACCCCGATGCCGGCGAAGATTCCATGGAAGTTCTTCTCGTAGGAGCGAAGCGCGATACGGTAGAAGCAAGGATGAATCTTTTCCGAGAAATTGGTCTTGAACCCATTATCCTAGACATTGCTGCTTTCTCACTGCAGAATATCTATGAGTTTAATTACACAGTTAACCCAAATAAATTGGTAGGACTTTTTGATATAGGCGCCCAGTCAACCACAATGAGTTTTATTTCGGGTTCAGTAAACCATTTTACACGCTCAGTTTCTACTTCGGTCAACAATTTAATACAAGCATTGCAACGAGAAGCTGGAATAGACGGAGAGAGAGCTATCGATATAATCAAGACGGGCAAAAAAGAAGATATAGATCAATATGCATATCAAAATGCCATGGAAAGCTTCCAGGACGACCTTGGGGTTGCTATAGAAAGAATATTGCCGTATCTTCCAGAAGGTTTTGAGAGCTTTAATGAAATTGTTATAAGCGGCGGCGGCAGTCTTATATCAGGATTACCACAGTTCTTAGAAGAGAGATTTGGAGGCCACACAGAGGTCATAAATCCCTTCATCAAGTTTGAATACGACAGCGAATCTCCGTTTATTAAAGCTCCAATTCAAAAAGAAGCTCCGGTCCTTGCCCTTGCTTTAGGCTTAGCTCTTAGGGGGTTATAATCATGATAAAAGTTAATCTGGTGCCTGAAGAACAAAGGAAAAAAGTAAGAGAAGTTAAATTTAAGAAACCAACTTTACGTATCCCTAAATTAGATATGTTCATTGCGGTTTTGTTGCTAGCGGGTGCAATAGGAGGTGTATTTGCTTGGAACTTCAAACTAGACCAACAGCTTAACAGGCTTAATAATGATATAGCAGATGCCCAAAGGCAACTCAAGGAGCTTGAAAAAGAAAGGAAAATGGTAGAAGATATAGAAAGGCAACAGGCGGAACTCAAAGAGTGGGTGGCGCTTGTTCAGAATCTGAACGAAGGTCGCGCTCTATATTTCCATGTGATGGATGAAATAAATAAGTTGAAACCCGAATATATGTGGCTCGTTTTATTCGAGGAAACCAACCAAAATTTCAAGTTAAGTGGTAAAACTTTCTCCAACTATATGATTTCAAATTTTATGGATAGACTAAACGGCTCTTCTTATTTTAAAAACGTGAAGTTAGAAGAAATTAAAGAAACCGAGGAAAAAGAACATTCTGTGATAGGTTTTCAGTTATCAGGCAGTATAACTCACGGAGGTACAAATTGAAAGGAAACAAAGCTTCCATAATCGTAATCGCCGTTGCTATTTTAATCGTAGTAGGGATGTATTTCACCGTAATAACTGAAAAGAAAGAAAAAATAAAAGACAAGCAGGAAGAATACAAAGATATAGAAGCTAAATTGAGCAAAACAATTGCGGTGGTCAAAAGAAAAAAAGAGGCCGCGAAAAAGCTCAAGATTGTTTCCGCCAAATGGAACCAGGCTAAAAAAATGTTGCCAACAGAAGCGAGTATTTCTACTCTACTTACCACCCTGACCAAACAGAGCTCAAATAACGAAGTCAAAATTAAACATCTTAAGCCTCTGGGCCAAAACTCTAAGGGAAAATATGACGAAATCAGAATTGAAATGCAGGTTCAGGGAAGCTACCATAAAATTGGCAGCTTCCTGGCGAGTTTGAATAATATGGAACGAATAGTTAACATAAGAGATTTAAAGCTAAGCCCTGTCTCAAGTAAAGAAGAAGGAATGCTAATTTCGGCTTCTTTTAATTTGCTGACTTATATATCAAAAGGAGGGAAAGTTGAAGGATAAAATACCCTTTAAAATTATTTTAATTCTCATTACTTTTTCCATCCTATCGGGTTGCAGCTGGGAAGGAGGAAATATCTTCAACGAAATCCTGGCAAAAACCGTTAAGTTTTTTTCTCCCGGAAAGGACAATACATCTACAGAGAACGCAGAAATTTTTAATCTTATAACTTCTGCGGATGAAGAAGAAGTTAAGGGGGAAGAAGAAATTGATAGCGCCATGATTGATTCATTAGAAAACATCGGTGAAGCGCTAAACTGGATAAGGGCTTTTTATTCGGACAGAGGAAATCCCGACCCGTTTTCCCCTTTACTTACCGGGTCCGAAAGCGAGGAGAAAAAATTAAATGTAGATATAGCTGAATTATCTGGTATTATTTGGGTTAAAGATAAATATCTTGCTATCGTAAAGGAAGGAAACCGAGGTTTCGTACTTAAAGAAGGGGATCTAGTAGTCGGAGGCAACGTGCTAAATGTTACTGAATCTTCGATTAGCTTTTTACTTAGAAAATTTGGCGAACGAACAAAAGTTACTTTATCTTTAAAAAAACAAGAGAGGTGATTTATGTATAAAAGAGTATTTCTATTGTTTTTGTTACTCCCTCTATTGATTCTAAGCAATCCTGAGGGAGAACCAGAATTGACAGATATTGAAGTGAAAAATGTAGATGGTACAACGGAAGTCATTTTTACCCTAACTGATTATGCAAGTAGTTCCGATTTTACAATGGACAATAAGATAGTCATAGATCTCCTACAGACTAAGAGTACTCTTGAGGGAAATTTATGGGATATCAATAGAGGAAGAGTTGAAAGTATCGCTCTATCATATATTTCTTCTGCTTCTCTTACGAGAATAGTCATTCAACTCTCTGGTGATTTCGGGTATGAAATTTCTAATCCTAATATGAATACGATTTCACTCAAATTAGCCGGCGACAGTGAGGGTTTTGCACCGTGGAATGTCGGAGGTAAAGTTAGCACAGAACAAGAATACCAGAAAGAGAGCGGTTACTCCTACGACGAAAGAACCCAGGAAAAAATTTCAATGAGGTTGGAAAACGCGGATCTCGTAACCACTCTCAGGTCAATAGCTCAAGCAAGCGGCATGAACATGATAGTAGGCGACAACGTGGGAGGCGTAATATCTGTTGAACTGGATGATATAGAATGGGAAGAAGCTATGGATCTGGTACTAAAAACAAAAGGATATACCTATATTATAGAAAACGGCGTGATAAGAGTCGGAACCCCTGAATCTTTTGCTAAAGAACAAGAAGACATCGAATTGTCGAAACCTATAAAAAGAGAAGTTTTCGTTCTTGAATTTAGTACGCCTAAAGAAATCGAAAACGCCGTGAAGTCTCTTCTTTCTAAGCGAGGCACTATAGAAACGGACGAACGGACAAACTCTATTATCGTAAGCGACATAGGATTAAGGTTAAAAGAGGTAGAAAGCCTGGTAGAAGCGCTCGATAAAAAGACTTTACAGGTTGCCATAACTTCAAAGATAGTAGATATCGACCGTACAGCCGCAAGAGAATTAGGGATATCCTGGACTGTAATGGGTCTTTCGTATACAGACTTGAATGTAACCGGTGATGTATCTCATGTGACACCTCCCGGACCTACAGCCGGTGCTTTTGTTAACGTCGCGACTGTCCAAAACTGGGGAGATCTCACTGCGCGAATGATGGCTATGGAACAGGACCAGAGACTCGACATTACTTCAAACCCAAGGGTTACTACAGTAAACAACAAGGAAGCTACCATATTTGGAGGTAAGCGATTCGCTATCACCACATTAGATATAAATGGTCAGCCTATAACAAGATGGTATCAAGCTGGTATTGAATTAAAGGTTACTCCGCATATAAACTCAGCGGGTGATATCACTATGGAAATCGGTGTAGAAATGAGCGATGTTGTTCCGGGAAGCGACAATCAGGTCATAACCGAAACCAGTTCAGAAACCGAGACCCTTGTAAAAAATGGACAAACTCTTGTAATTGGAGGATTTTTCACAAAAACCGTTACTGAAACAAAGACCGGTATACCAATTCTTAAAGATATCCCACTTCTGGGATTACTTTTTGGCCATACCGTAAGTGAAGAAAGGAAGAGAGAAGTCCTGATATTCATCACACCTCATATTGTTGAAACCGAGTTAGGAAGTAATATTTAGTTAGAAGTTTAATTTTACGTTAAATCTACCTCCATAGCTGGTAGAAGTCATATTGTCCAACCTTCTATTGAGATAGTGTCTAAAATTGATGGTTAATCCTCCGGATGCCATTTGTGAAAAAGTATAGTTGCCGTTGAGATTAAACTCGAGAGTACGATTATCTTCGATTGTTGCTCGCTCACCTTCTGTATCAGTTCTATAACTTTCGTTATCTTTATAGTTAAATGTAGCGTTAAGATTTAAGGGTTTATCCAATTTAATTCTCCCGAAGAAAAGTAAAGGGAAACCTTTACTAGAAGGTTTTATTGTATAGGTACAGTTAACTCTCAATCCTTTTGTCGTACCATACGTATTAAGTCTTGAATCGGGATAAAACTCCCTTGTACTATATTGGGGTGTAATAGTTACGCCAAGTCCGTTTTTAAAATCCATGTTGAGACCCGGCGAGATGTTAAGTGATGATTCGCCTTCGGAGTACGGCTTTTCGCCAAGACCTTTAGTAGATGAGGAATCTTTACTTATTGAAACTGATACACTCGCGCGCCGAACGTAGTTTCTTAAAAATGGTACATATTTTTGAACATTTGGTAAGTCAATATCAATATCGGGAAAAGTGAATTTTATAGTTTCTTTTGGAGTTTGAGTATTTTCGAGCTGAAGTCTATCGGGCCTATTACGAGAAAGCCTTACGTCCATTTTTAAATTTAATTTAGTAGAAGAAAATCCAGAAGACAAAGAATAAATTTCATTTAAATATCCTCCATCGGTCCTCTCTATTTGTTCGAAAAGAGAAGAATCTGGCAAGGTCTCTATTCCATATCTAAATTTGTAATCCGGTTTCGAATTTAAATAAGCAAAGGTTCCATTTTTTGCAAAATTCGCCGACATTTTTATGGGAGATATATTCTTGGAAAATTTTGAAATTAAGGGAATCTTTTCTAGTACTTTGCCTAACTGCAAATTGTTGTTTATTCGAATGGTCCTTTGCTGGCTTACGCTACGAACATCGAGGGAATCTCCCAGGTTTTTAGAGTACTCTATCTCGTGATTTTGATTAAAAGTGTTTCTATAAGATATGTTTAGATTGTTTATTCCCAATTGATTAGACCGGTGGGTCGCAGTAATTTCTTCTTTCAAGGAAGCGTCCTGCCCAAGATCCCCTAAAGAGAAATTCTCAGAAAATGATTCTCTTTCTCGGAGATCGTTCCTGGCACTTATTGAATAATCCAGATCTATCCATCTTATTGGCTCATAGGTTAAACTCGCATAACTGGTAATTTCTTTTTTCAAAGGAACGTCTATCTGTTCATACAGTGAATCTTTATAATTGTACTTTTTATTTTCACTATATTCATAAGAAGTTTTGAGTTCGATATCCTTAGGAAGCAAAGAAGATGATTCTCCAGAAAAAACAGGAAGAGAAAGTTTAGGCATTGGTAATTTGTAACTTACTGACCCTGTTGTACTAATAACTGTATCAGCACTCTTTAAAGGATTAAGCCCTTTTCTTTGCCTATGAGAACCGCTTAACTTTAGGTTATCTATTGTGTGTTTTAAAAACCAATTATCTGAGGGGGAATATCTTGAAAGGCTGAAAGTGAGATCTCTAAAATATTCATTGTCTCTAAGTGATTCGGCCTCTTCCGGCATTAGGGTAACATCTGAATTTACTCTATAAACAGGTGCTCTATGACTTTCTCTTATGCTAAAAGAAACCGGAAGGTTAAACACTTTATTCAAAAACTTACCAGCGTTGGCTGTAATCCTAAAACCCTGAGAAGCGGATTCTCTGTCTCCCAGTTCTCTTAGTGCGTCTAAACGATTCTTAAAATTAGCAGATTTCCTTTCAATATTGTAAGAAATACCTGTTATAAGATCTCCCACATTAGTAGATATATTTAAATCGATATTGTTTCCTCTTCTACTATCTGCCCCTGTTAGAATTATATCATCAAGTAAAACTTCTCCTTTTAGTGTTTCATTGGTTTGATTTATAACCCCAAACTGTAGAAACGCAATGCTCTTAAGCGAAGGACTACCTTTAAGAGAATATTCGTCTCGTGCAGTAACAGTGTCAATTTTTAAGTCGGTAAAATTCTTAAAAACGACTTCAACTGTATCCCAATTATCTTTATAAGCAAAAGTTTTGAACTGGTAATAACTTGCAGAATCTGTAAGCAGACGCAAAAAAACTTCGACAGAATCACTTGTATTTCCTTCATATCTTGTGTAAAAATTCAACGCTTCGTATAAACGAAAATCATAGCCCTTTCCTGCACCCTGGCTAGGTAATTCAAGATAATTTTCTGCTAGACAATAATTGTTCTCTAGCAAGGAATCGATTTCCAATGCCAGAGATTGTTCTCTTTCGAAATAGTTGCTTGCAGCTCTTCTTTCCTGTTCTACCGGAGGAATATAATCTTCATCTTCAAGAGTATTTCGGAACCCGATTTTAAAATAACCGCCTACCGGATTTAAGGAGTCGCTTGAAACAAAACGAACACCCTTATCTTTCCACTTGTTACCAACTATAGCTATCTTTCCTATAGTAATTCTCGTATCAGTATTCATCCCCTTAAACCATACTCTGGTATACTCAATACTCTCAAAAGAAGGATTGCCTATTTTTTCAAAGGATAACGAATCTTTAAGAGGCAAAATAAAAACTTTCCATCCATTTAATCCCTCTTTCGCTAAATATTCATCAGAAGCAAGATCTATTTTATATCTGAAAAAACTATTCTCCCTCTCAAAGGTGAAATCCTTATTTAAATCTTCTGAATTCAACACACTGTTGCTCTCCTTGTTATGCGCCTTTAATGAATCTGTGAAAGATTGAGGATCCATAATGCAATCATCAACTCCGTCGTCCAAAGAATCCGAATTGTATACCCAATCGTCATCATCCATTTTAATTCCGTCAAGACCAGTATCTTCTCCCGGCTGTTTATGGCCATCGAGATTTTTGTCCTCCGTGTCCCAAACTCCGTTCGGAGGAATAATTGAATCGGTCCCGTCAGAACTCCTCCCCCATCTTATCTGATCCTCATCCATTCTATCACCCATCTCAAATATCATTTCTCCTTCTTCTGCCTGAACCCACACTTCGAGAAAGTTCTTCTGAGAGAGATTTTGTTCTCCACTGCTCAAGGTTCGCATAATTCCACCCCAATTTCCTGTATTGTTCGGTCGAAAATACAGTACCAACACGTTAGTCGTGTTTTCAGTATAAGAAGTAGTGGCATAATCGGGGAATATTCTACTCTGGGGGTAAAGAGAATTAAACCAGTCCAATTTGGCAAAGTCATTAACTTCAACTGAACTATCCGGCCTGCTGCAGTAATACCAAAACCCTGCCCCCAAGTTCACAGTAACTGGCAAGCTAACCGATTGCATATCATCCAGATAACTTTTTCCATTTGCTGCCGGATTCGGCAGAGAAAACCCATATGAACCATCGATATTAAAACCCGACTTACTATCATCGTCAACAAAAGGTAAACTGCTGAAAGCCTGACTTAAAAATTCAGGTTCTTTTTTTAAAGAAAAATCTATTTTACCGATTGAAATGTTCGAAGGTTCCTTTCCTACAGATGGGTGAAAAACGCCTTTATTTGAACGCGAAAGAAATCCAAAATCAAAATTAAGCCTACTTCCCTCAATTGGAGTTGCTTTAACGTTTAACCTAGCTTTATACTTGGAGCTAAAAGAAATGAAGGGTCTACTCTTGAATTCATAATTTATTTCCGCATCTGGAGGCAACTCTTCTCTCCTTAATAGTTCCACATCTCCCGTAAGATAATTTATTTCGTAATCTGTACCTCGTACAAGAAGGTCCCCATCCGCAGTCAATTTTTCTGAGCCTTCGATAATTTCTCCGCTGCTCTTAAGCCTGAAACTTCCTGAGGTAGATGATGTTGATGTAACTACAATATAAAAATTCATTCCCTCCTCATCTTCAAGGTCCTTCTTCCTGTATATCTCCGGAACCGTATCTGCTCCCAACCCTGGATTTAAGAAAGGAAATCGGTCAGGAAAAACAATACACCCATCTTCCCTGAGTATTTGAGACGATATTACATTGCCTTCTTCTGTAGTCATTCCAAGCAAACTAGAATATTTTATCCCCTCGTTATTCGTTTGTCGACTATTCCCGCTGCGAACAATTTTATAAATTTCAATTCCAACTCCCGAGGGATGCGCGGCACCAATATTATATATGTTTCGCATCTGGTAATTCCAGGAGGGATCGCTAGGTCCAGGACTGATTGATTTTAACTGATAAAGAGTAAGCGAATCTATTTTTACTGGGTTTTCAGGGTTTCTTTTGATTTCTCCAAGCGTATCTATTCTACCTGTAGAAGAATTAAAGAAAATTAAGTAAACGCCCAATCTTTTATCTCTTATCTGGAATGGGGTTAAAATGTGAAAATAAGATAATGGGGGTTTACCCTGCATATAAAGTTCCCTTAACTCGTAGTTTTCACCTTCTATAAGTTCCAGGAAATAAACATCAGACGGAATAGTATCACCATTTAACTTAACTAAGGTAGAAGGAATTCCCTTCCCGGTGTAACTCTCGAAGAGACCGTAGGCTATTAAAGAATCTGAAGCATGTGGCAATCCAGTATAAAAGTATGCATTTCGTACATACTCCCATTCATATAGAGTATCGACGCTGCTGCTTATACTTACTGCATCACTACCAGATACTTCGTCACTTTCCAATTGGCCTGCGCTCAAATCAAATGAGGTAGAACCTATCTTTCCCCTTGTTGCTATCCCGAACAGTTTTTCACTCCCAGCTTCTGAGACATGCCCCAGATGCAATTCTTGTATTATATCGTCTTCAACTTCCGAATCCATACTTCCGCTACCACCATACCAAATTTTCATCACATTATCCTGTTCGGCTTTATCTGAATCGTGGTCTATGTCAACATGTAATTTTTCTCCTACGGTTCCATTTATTTTTGCATTAAGCCTCTCCTTGAGTATAATTTGAGGGAAAGAAGGATAAGATCCCCGTTCACCATAAGTCTGTTTGCTCTGTTTTAACTCAACATCTATTTCCTCGAAACCAGCTACCTTTATTTGACCTCCTTCTCCTAATATGTACGATAAACCTCTGGGCATCTTTAAATTGAGATCTATATCGGGAACAAGTCCTTCTTCAGCTCTTCTTCCGGATGATTCTACGCTTTTTTGAAGCTCTTCTGCGAGAAGTGTTCTGAAGTTATTATTAAAAGATTCATTACTCCAATCAATAAGATTTTTTCCTGGTTCCAAATATAGCAATTGCCCGTCGTAACGATAATTAATCATAAGAAAATCATCTGATAAAGAAGAATGTTGCGAGATTTCTTCCTGATAGTAAATATTAACAGGAAAATTAGAAAGATTAAGATAAGATATTAATATTAGAAGTTCAAACATTTGCCATTTTAATAGCTATTTTGATAGCTTCTTTCATGCTGCTCGGATTCGCAATACCCTTACCTACTATGTCGAAAGCGGTACCATGATCCGGGGAGGTCCGTGGAACTGGTAAACCTATGGTAACATTGACTCCTTTTCCGTAATTTTTCATTTTGAAAGGAATCATTCCCTGGTCGTGATATAATGCAATTGTGCAATCTTTACTCTGGGAGTTCCAGTATGAGTCGGCGGGAAAAGGTCCTTCTATATCAAAACCCTCTTCCTGCAGTTCTTTTACAGCAGGTATTATTATTTCTTTTTCTTCACTCCCAAAGAGACCGTTATCTCCGGCATGAGGATTAAGCCCGAGAATACCGAATGAAGCTCGCCTCAAATTCCAATAATCTCTTAGATGTTTTCCTGCAAGGCGTACTTTTTCCATAATAAGTTCTTTTGAGAGCAATAGTGGAATGGAAGACAAAGGCATATGAGTAGTTAAGAAAACTATCTTCATTTCAGATGAAACCATCATCATTGCAAAATTCTTGCAGGAAAAATTTTCTGCGAATATTTCAGTATGCCCCGGATATTCAAAACCAGCAAGATGAAGAGCTTTTTTATTTATTGGAGCTGTAACTATTCCACTTAAAGATCCCTCTTTTGCAGCTTTTATAGCTTTCACAATAGATCTATAGGCAATCCTACCATTTTCTTTGCTGATTTTACCCATATTAAAATTACCCTTAATATCAACAATTTTAACATTTTCTGGAATTTTAAGATTTAATTTTTGCGAGTAATATTTAATTGCCTTTTGATTACCAAAAACGGTAAAACTCTCTTTACAATTTGAGAGCGCTTTAAGAGCAACCTCTATTCCAATCCCCCCAGGGTCTCCGAGAGTAATTCCAATCATTTACTTTATGTGAAGTTTTTCTCTACCCTTATCTTACAAAGATCGTACAACGATTTCGGTTCATAGCTTTTTGATAAATATATGTTTTTTTTCTTCCTCAAGCCACTCACTTAACAACTTCATCATTTTTCGTTGCATCAGCATACTGCTTAACCTGTCTTTTATATCGGAAAACTCAGGTACTCTACTTTCTTCCCTTTCTTTGACCTTAAATAAATGGAAATTTATCCCCTCTAAAATTGGGCTGCTTATTTGACCTGAATCCATTGTGTCAATCAAAGAGAAAATTACCTGCGGAAGAGCGTATACCGGAAAAGGACCCATTTCTTCTATTCTGCCAGAAAAACTTGAATCTTCTACACTCCATTCTTCTTTTATTTCTAAAGCTTTTCTCTCAGCTACTTTAACCTCTTCTTCCTTAAAATCGAACTCCAGCAATATTTGAGAAATATAAAGATTAATTCCTTGCCGTTCATCTAATTTTATAATATGATAACCTGTGGGAGACTCAAAAATTCCAGCTTCTCCCACTTCAAGTTTGAGTACTCCAGCAAGATGAGGAGGTATATCGCTCGGAGCAAGTTTACCCATTTTTCCGCCGTATGGTATGGTTGAAACATCATCCGAATATTTTCTTACAAGGGAGGCAAAATTTTCTCCTTCTTTATATTCAGCCAGTATTTTTTCTGCTTTTTCTAATAAACGATTATTGTTCTGCGGCAGAATTGGCACTTGCATTTTTTCAAGAATCACAGTTTCCGGTAAAACTAGTGAATCTTTATAGCTTTGATAAAATTTGTGAATTTCAGCAGGGGATACTCTAAATCTTCCTCCGAATTTAACACCCATAAGTTTATTAGTATAAAGTTGAACTTTTATCTGCTCATTGTAAATTTCGTTAAGAGATTCATTCTCCTCGAGCAGGGAAGTAAGTCCCGGCGTGTTTGAAATTAATTCGCCTCTCATCTGGGAAATCTCCTCTTCACTAACCTTCAACGTTTCTTCCTCTGCCAGATACTGTATGACCTTGTCATTTATTATCTTATCGAGCAAATCTTCATACCCAACGCCCGGATAAAATGTCGCTACATAGCTCAGCTCTTCCCTGGTTATAGGTTCTCTATCCACTACACAAACAAGTTCGTCAAAAGCGAGAAACAAAAAAAGTACAAGCATTATTCTTCAAAAGAATCAGGCATAACGGGAACTGAAGGAATACCCATTTCCCTTTCTAAAACCTCAGGAAATATCTCATAAGAATATACTTCTTTTAATGAGTCGACAACCGCTTCAGTTCTCTTTTGAAATCTTTCCGTCCTCAATTTCATTATTATCGATTTATATACATTTTCATAGCTTACCGGTGATTTTTTCCTCGAGTGTAATTTTATTATGTCAAAGCCGAATTCGGTTTCAACGACATCAGATATTTCACCCGGCTTTTTAAGTTGAAAAACAGCTTCTTCGAAAAAGGGATAAGCGGCGAGTTCACCTCTCCTGAATGAGCCAAGATAACCTTGATTATCTGCTGTTTCACTGTCAGTCGAATACTCTTTTGCGAGTGCGGCAAAATTTGCACCCTTCTTTAGCTTAGAAAGAATTTCTTCTGCCTGCTCTTTTGAGCCTGAAGATATATGAGAAATTTCTACGATTGAGTTATAATCCTCTTTGTTGTTTTCAAAATGACTTCTCGCTTCCAAATCGGAGACAAACTGAACTTCTGTGAGAATTTCCTGCATATAAGCGTTAGTAAGTAACTGCCTCTCAAACTGTTCAATCTTCTTCTGTATTTCAGGCTTTTTCAAAAAGCCTTTTTTTAAAGCTTCTTGATATACTATTTCATTGGCAACCCAACTCTCCAGTAATAGCTGCCTCTCCTTAGCCGAGGTTTGTATCAAAAATTGAGCAGGCACCTGCTGCATAAAATCTTCAATTGTTAAAGACTTATTCCCAACTTCAGCTATTATCTTTCCACCAGTTTCTTTTCCTTTTTTACAACCACTCATCAATAAAACACTCACAACCGCAAAAAACAAAAATAAGCTTTTCCCTTTACACATTAATTTTCCCTCCTTAATTATGCCTACCTGGCATTTATTTTTAGTTAAATAACTTTAGCCCAAACTTTTCTTTATTCTGATCGAAAATCTGATTTTCAATCTTACTAGCTTTATCTTTTCTATAGTCGGTTCTTACGGAAGATTTTACTGTTGAATAATCAGGCAAGTAACTCTTTTTAATATCCGTTACTTTTATAATTGCCCAACCTCTTTTAGTCTCAAAATTTTTCGATATTTCTCCTTTTCTGAGGAGAAAAGCTTCTTCTCCGACAGTACCTCTTTGACCCTTTTCTATATAACCAATGCCACCTCCTTTTCTACTACCCCTTCCAATTGATACCTCTTGTGCGAGAACTTCGAAACTTTCTCCTTTTAAAAGTCTTTTTCTAACTTCCCCGGCCTCCTCTTTCTCTTTTACTTCAATTAAAGAGACTCTTCGTCTTTCTGCTACTATATATTTATCTTTATTGTTCTCATAAAATGCCTTCAAATCGTCTTCATTTTCTTTAATTACGGAAAGTATTTCTTTGCTCTTAAAGAAATCTATAGTGAAATTTCTAATACTCTCTTCATAAGCCTTTAAAAGAGAAGGGTCTCTTTGGACTCCAAGTCTTTTGCATATAGCCACAACAATTTTGTCTAACATATTATCTCGCACGAATGTGGCAGCGTCAACTTTGTTCGCGAATGCAGATAAATCCCCTACTCTTGCTACATCTTCTATAAAACTACCTATCGTGTATTCTCCAATTGTGCCTGTTGCCAACACAACCCCCAAATCCTCTTCTCTGAATGGATTTCCACCACCCATAGATTTTTCTTCCCAAGCAGATATTCTTGTCACGAGCAGCGAAAGTCCTTCCGAATCGATTTTTACATTTGCAATCCATGGTATTAATC
>CAZALG010000020.1:0-13626 GCA_964485935.1 uncultured bacterium
CAGAGACACAGAGTACACAGAGATTTTTTGTTTTTTCTGCGGAAAGCTTATATCAGTAAGCCAAGAGCCCTTAAATTTACTAAACCTAATACATATTTTAGCCTTGACAACCGTTGGGATTTTTCTTAAAATAACAAAAAGATCAGTATTTTAAATTCTTTCACAAATTAACGGAAAGCGTAATTAGTGTAATATCTAAATTATAAGGGGGTTAGTAAAATGAAGGCAAAAATTGCCATAATCGTGATAGTACTGGTAGTCGCCATAGTAGCTGTTTTACTTGTTACAGATGTAATCGTAATCACAAAAACAGTCGAAAAAACAGAAGAATCAATTCCTCCGGAAGAAGAAGCCGGGAAATTAGAACCCGTCAAAGAAGAGAAAGCCCCGGAAGAATCCGTTTCAGGCGAGTTAGGGCTTTCCAATATTGTATTTTGTTCGGAAAGGCCCAAAGGCTACATGGATTATGAAGAACAGCCGGACGCGACATTCGAACCGGGTGATGTTGTTTGGATCTACTATAATTTAGATGGAATAAAATATAATTTAAATCAGGATAATACAAAAGAAGTGTGGATGAAATTACATTTAACGCTAAAATCCCCCGAGGGTGTTGTTCTTTTGGACGAAGATTTATACAATGAACATAAAAACTTTGGAGAAGAATATAATTTAGAGGAGTTGTTTTTAAGGGTTAATATAAATACAACAGAAGAACTCGCGGAAGGCAAATACATTGCAGAATCGATTCTTAGAGACGAACTCTCCGACAAAGAAGCTACTGCCTCAACGAGTTTCTGGCTGAAAAAATAATTTTACCTCAGAGGATACGGAAAAATAAAGAATTTAGGAGTTAGCAGTTAGAAACTCATACCCACCCCAAAAAACTTGTTAGACCGCAAAGACCACAGAGTTTAATGTCCTCTTTTTTTATCTTTGTGGCTTTATATAGATCGGATACGGACCAACTTCAACCTCCAAGGCGTTATTCGCTTCCAGTATAATTGAATGCCCCAGCATATCTATAACCTCATAAGTTCCGCTTTCAAGAGCAATAGTTGCGTTAAGCGGACCTGACACGTTCCATACAACAATAACCGGGTCATAATTTGAGCTATCGGCATTGGGATTAAAGCGATAAGCGTAGTAACCTGCCACGCCGTCACTTACTGCGCCAATTAGCTTTGGTTTGGGCATTATTCTGATCATATTTTGTACGGCATAAGCCGATTCATACCACTCTCTAGTGTCAAAAACAAAAAAACCAGTATTAGTGCCGTCCGCGTCAACCATAAACATAACATGCACTGTTTCTACACCCAATCGTAACGCTGTTAAATATAGACGCACAACATAAGCCGCCTGAAAACGCTCTGTTAAACCTTCATCTCGCTCGAAAATCCCACTTTGACGATTGTATCCAACCTCGGTAAACCAGACCGGCTTATCTTCATTTCCAAAATTAGCCATTACTTGCCTGTACATATTATAACTGTTGGCTACAGAATAATGATATGAACCTCTGCCAACAGGATAATCTTCAGCATCCGGTGGGCAGTAATGTGTGTACGGGTGATCGGATAGAATATCATAGCAGTTGGATGGGTCTTCTCCTATATCAACAACAGTTTTATGAACCAACCCAATAAAACCGGAATCGGGATTTGTCGGATCAGGACCCCAGTATATATCATCCGCGCTACCTCCACAGGCAGAGAATCCAACTACTTTAACATTATCTCCCCATTTATCCTTTATATAATCATAGCTAGTGCAGAGTAAATCCGCGTAAAGACGCGCTTTTTGATGCTTAGAAGGAGGATTTTCAAGATAAGGGCCGTAAAGATAATGCAAATTAGGTTCATTCCATATTTCTACGTATTGAATCGGCTTATAGGGTTCATCAGGATTATCTTCAAAAAAAGAACCGCCGGGCCCGTAACGGGAAAGAATCGTATCCATATAACTTATATGTTCATCTATAAATGCTTGATCCTGAGCCACATCGTCCCAGTCATATCCATAGTAGCTTCTGACCTTAGTCCTGCCGCCAGAAACAGTTAACATAATATCTATGTCGATACTATTCAATGCACTCATAGAAATATCGTTAAACTCAGTGAGATGAGCACCTGCTCTGATGCTACCCCATCCCACCTCTTTTACCTCATCCTGCCAGTGAGAATAATCCGAGAAATATGTATACCATCCGTATATTCCGTAAACAGATATATCAGAAACAGGGGCATTAATTATATCCTCAATATCCGGAAAATTCTGGGTCTCATCTATGCTAATCTTTTCAGGATAAAAAGGAACTGTTAGTGGCTGTTCGATCAGGATTTTATCGATACCCACAACTCCGAACAAGAAATTATTTATAACAATAAACTTTAAGCTTTGCTCGTTGTTTATATCTAGAAGATAAACTCCAGAAAGAAGAGATTCCCCTGAAATAGTAACTTCCGAATCATTAAAACTCCTTATGCGTCTTCCGCAGACATCTATAACTCCGACTGTCATTTCCTCATCACTTTCTAATATTATACTGCCCGTTTCTTCTACAATACTTAAATAACAAAAAGCCTTTTCGCTTTTTAAGAACAAGAAAAAAAACAATATAAAAATTTTAAGTAAATTAAAAAATTTCATAAAGACTCCTTTTGTTCAATTATAAACTAAAATAGAATTATTGAGTACTTATAGCTTTTTGCTATTAAAAGATTTAGTTCATTACCACACAACAATAAGTGTTAGTAACATTTATTAATTGAATTTCCAAATGATTTATATGTTTCCGGGTAATGTTTTTTCAGGGCATTCAAATTTTCATCAAATATTTCCTCAGTCGGTTTTACAAAATTAATCTGCACAAACACAACGGATTTCCGAATAGTAGTTTTATATCCATACTCAACACCACTTTTCTTCTTACTATCCAGGCTTAGAACCAAAGTTCCCAGATGGTTCAAATGCGTTTTTTGGGTAGAGAAGAACTTGTCTATCTCGATATCCACTCTTTCAATTGTATAGGATGAACCAGTGCCGATAGTAACTTCATCAAGCTGGACCTGATCATATTTTGCCTGAGCAATTAAAAGCCCCTCATATTGATTGTACTCTTCTTTATGAACCCACTTACCCTCCTCATCTTCGGGATAGGCAGAAGAGTTTCCGTTGTCGAAGTGGACATTAACTATGTTATTGTCTGTATTGAATGTACCCGTTTTGTCTACTATAACAAGGTTCATCATTAAAATACGGTCGAACCCATATTCTTCCATTATACCGTTTTTTGTTAAACCAAAAACATTATAATCCTTTAAAGAATCAAGATTCACACCGAGTAAAAAAGCACATCCGGAAATAAAAACAAAGAAAACAATACTTACAGTTAACAACTTTTTCATATTCATCTCCTTTTTTAACAATATATTAGAAAAATCCAATTTGTCAAACACTTTATTTGTACTACTTGTGTGATTTGTTGTTTTTGGTGGGTGTTGGGTTTGTAAAACATAAATATAATTTTTTTGTTTTTTTCTCTGTATCCTCTGTGTGTTTATGGTAAAGTCTGGGGTTTGGGGGATTTGACTACTCAACGATTCAACTACTTAACGTTATTCGCCTGCAAGGCGAATAATTTGCCGGAGGAGGGATTTGAACCCACAAGTCCTTTAAGGGACAACGGATTTTGAGTCCGCCGCGTCTGCCAGTTCCGCCACTCCGGCTCACCTTGAAAATATATAAAATGAATCAGATAAGTCAAGAGGCCGATACAACCCCACTATAACTAAAGGAATTTTACAATTTAAAATTTGCAATTTGCAATTTAAAATGTCGCAAAGCGACGGGAGGCTTGACATGTTTGAATATGGGATTAAAATTTAAAAGTAATGAAACATGAATTAAAGGATAAAGAAAGCGTATCTATAATTTCGCACGAAATAAAAAATTCTATAGCAGGACTTAAAGCCGGGATTAAAATGTTGCGAGATATGGGTAGCGGTGACGTAAAAGAAATTAGCAACACACTCTTCGAAGAACTAAAATACCTACAGGATATAACATTCGATGTCTTAAGTTTAACCGGTGCTCTTGATTTATATCTCGAAAAAGTTAATATTAAAAAGCTAAGTAAAGAAAGCGCAGAATTAGTAATGGGAGATGATTCTTACATCGATTTAAATTTTAGCAAAGATTTCCCGTCCGTTATGTGCGACAAGAATTTAATGAAATCGGCTCTGGTAAATCTTTTAAATAACGCTTTTGAAGAGGTCGGAAAGAAAGGAGAAATAGAGGTTGGAGGCAGGAATTTAGGAGAGGACATGGTAGAAATATGGGTTAAAGATAACGGTTCGGGCATAAAAGGAGATTTAAATTCGATTTTCAAGAATTTTAAGTCCATAAAAAAGAAAGGCACCGGCATCGGCTTATCTTTAGTAAAAAAAATTGTTAATGAACACTTCGGAAAAATCAGCGTTGAAAGTAGTACCGGAAAAGGAACAGAGTTTATTATTGAAATGCCAGCAGACTTTCATTACGTTGACAGACGGTCGGGGAAAGAGCGAAGAAGAAGTAAAGGTAGACGGAAGGAGGACTAATGATTTTAGTATTAGAAGATAATAAAGCCTTGCGGATGATCGTAAGGAAAGCTCTTGAGAAGGCAGGCTACGAGGTTAAAACAGCCGAGAACGGAAAAGAAGGTTTAAAAATTTTAAAGAAAGTGACTCCGGATTTAATAATATCAGATATTATAATGCCTGAAATGAACGGTTTCGAGTTTCTTAAAGCAATTCGAAAAAAACTCCCTTTAGTTCCCTTTACCTTTTTGACAGTCAAATCCGAACTCGATGATTATTCAAAAGGATACGAACTTGGAGCAACCGATTATTTGACCAAACCTTTCGATGTCGATATTTTGCTTAAAAAAGTTAAAAAAAGAATAGCCTCCGGGAAACTACTAAAAGATATAATAGAAAAAGGTAAAAATACTGTGGATCTCGAAAAAATTCTGGCAGTCGACCTCATAAGTAGTTTAAAAGAGAATAAAATAGACTGTAAGCTTACGATTTCTTCGCCTGCCGGCAAAGGGAGTATTGAGATTAAGAAGGGGAAGATTAAAAAAAGCGTATTCGACGATGCCGAGGATAAAGAAGCTCTTCTAAGAATCGCAGGTTTAAATAAAGGCAAAATTAAAATTGAACGTTAATTAAGTATTTCCTATTTCCTGGCAGAACCTCTCTTAAAATAATGATTGAACTTAATGTCTTACATTGGAAAAGAATATATATTTGTGAAACCATTGTTGTTGGTCCATTAGTACGTGGGTGTGTTGGTGTGTTTTTCAAACAGCCCAACGGACTAACCGACCAACAGACTAACAAATTAAAACCTCTGGGAATATGTGGTTTTGTAAGGGGTTAAGTTTTTAATTTATTAAAAGATGATTAAGATAGAAAGAGTAAAGAAAAGTTCCATTGCCGACAAACTCGGCGTAAAAGCCGGAAATCACCTTATTTCAATCGACAATAAAGAAATAAATGATCCCATCGATCTTAGATTTTTTGAAACGGGGACTTTCCTAAATGTTGAAATTTCTGATGGGAATAAGACCCGCATTTACAATATCGAAAAAGATGAAGCAGAAACCCTTGGCATAGAACCTTCAGAGTTTAAAATGAAATTATGCAATAACAACTGTATATTTTGTTTCGTAAATCAGAACCCGGCTGACGTGAGGAAATCTTTACTTGCAAAAGACGATGACTACCGGATGTCTTTTCTTTATGGAAATTATCTTTCGCTAACAAATTTTACAGATGAGGACTTCGAACGAATCTCCGAATTAAAACTCGGTCCTCTATATATTTCGGTTCACACAACAGACCCGAAAAAAAGAGTCGAGATGATGAAAAATAAAAAAGCGGGGAGAATAAAGGATGACGTGAAGAGACTGAGTGAAGGCGGGATAAAACTGCATACGCAGATAGTTCTCCTGCCTGGTATAAACGACGGAGAATTTCTCCACGAAACAATAGAAGATCTTCTCTCTCTATCCGCCGTGGAATCTATTGGCATTGTCCCTGTGGGACTGACTGCCCTGCGAGATGACCTGCCTTATATTGAACCGCCCACCCCAAAATGGATGAATGAAGTAATAAGATTAACCGAACCGTATCAAGAAGAAACAAAAAGAAAGACAGGAAAAACAATTATTTATCTCGCGGACGAATTTTATATTAAAACAAAGAACCCAATCCCCTCTTCTAAATATTATGACGATTTTCCTCAATTAGAGAATGGAATTGGGATGGCCAGGAAATTCCTGGATGGGCTGGAGTCTTTAAAAGTACCTGATTTTGATGGAAAAGTACTTCTTGCTACAGGAACGCTCGCCTATAATCTAATAAAAAAACTTGCGAATAAATTCAGGAAAGCAGGAATAAAGACAGAAGTCATTGCCGTTAAAAATAGATATTTTGGAGATTCTGTAGAAGTTGCTGCTTTACTCGGAGGTTGGGATTTAATGGGACTTATCTCCGTAAAGGATTTTGAAATTGTAATTTTGCCTCCTGATATTGTTAATAGCGAAGAATTATTCATAGATGGTTGCTCTCTTGAAACCCTGAAAACAAACCTGCGTAAAAAGATTATCGTCAGCCCTTACAACGTCTTAGAGCTTGGAAATATTAAATGAATACAATTGCCATTGTAGGAAAACCAAATGTGGGTAAGTCTACGCTCTTTAACCGCCTCATCAATAAAAAAAGTTCTATTGTAGATAAAAAACCGGGCGTTACAAGAGATAGGGTTTATGGAGTTGTGGAAAAAGAAGGTAAACCCCTGATTTTAATTGATACAGGCGGGCTCCAGTTTTCCAAAGACCCTCTTGAAACCCAGATAAGACAACAGATAAACTTTGCCCTGGAAGAAGCTGATATTGTTTTGTTGTTAGTAGATGGCAGAGAAGGTATTTCTTCTCTAGATAAAAAAATCGTTGATTATGTGAGGAAAGCTGAAGCTAAAAAAGCCCTGGTAGTAAACAAAATGGATAAAGGAAAAAACTATAGTGTCTTCTCCGAGTTTGGCAAGCTGGTGCTGGATAATACTTTTCAAATCTCCGCTCAGCACAACTACGGAGTTGAAAATCTGCTTAATTGGATACTCTCAAATTGCGAAGAAGGAGAAATCGCAAGAGGTACTACAATTGGTGTTATTGGCAAACCGAATACTGGAAAGTCAACTTATGTTAATGCTATTATGGGATACGAACGCACCATCGCAGAAGAGGAACCCGGAACTACGAGAGACAGTACAAATTCCTATCTGGAGTATAAAGAAAGGACAATTATTCTTGTAGATACGGCAGGGCTTAAGAAAAAATCCAAATTAAAGGATTCTCTTGAATATTACTCCTTTCTGAGAGCAATTAGAACAATTGAAGAATCCGATATAGTTTTTGTTTTAATAGATGCAACAAAAAAGGTAAGCAGACAGGATAAAAATATAATTAGATGGGCTGTAACAAGAGAAACTCCCGCTATTATACTTCTATCAAAGTTTGACCTTGTGCCTCAGAGCAAAACAAAAACAATTAAGAAGTATTACGATAAAGAGCTTTCAATTTTCGAGTGGATTCCGAGAATAGCTATTTCGTCTTTAGAAATGCAGGGCATAGAAGAGTCTTTATCTTCGGCCCTTGAAATCGTCGATAAATCAGAGAAAGAAAACCCGGAACTCGAATCCGTTGTGAGGAAAGCAATTGATTACCGCCCTCCACCGAACTGCCGAAAAAAAGTCAAATTGTATTCGGTAAAACAATACCGCGGAAAAATCATTTTGAATACAAACGAAAATAAAAGTTTTGATGAACAATACAAGAGATACCTGGAAAACAGAATAAGAAAGGAAATTGATTTAAAAGGAATTCCAATTTCATTAAAATTGGGAAGGGGGTAAGTTTTTATGTGGGAAACCCTAGCATTCATCGGTTCTTATTTTCTCGGAAGCATCCCTTTTGGTTACCTTGTAGGTAAAGTAAAAGGCTACGACTTAAGAAAGGAAGGCAGCGGTAATATCGGAGCTACAAATGTTTTTAGAGTTGTAGGTAAAAAAGAAGGAATTTTCGTTTTTATTCTTGATTTCTTAAAGGGTTTCCTTCCTGTACTCTATTTTTCCGACATATCAGTTCTAGCAGGCATTCTTGCCCTTCTTGGCGCAATCCTAGGACATATGACAACTCCGTTCCTGCATTTTAAAGGAGGAAAAGGTGTCGCTACTGGCTTTGGTGGGATAGTGGCACTCATGCCCATACCTGCGCTCAGCGCTTTTGGTGTCTGGATTTTACTCGTTGGAATTACAAGAAAAGTTTCGGTCGGTTCCCTGGGGGCAGCTCTTTCTTTACCTGTTTTATACTTCTACCTTTCTCATCCTATGATTAAGAGCGTCTTTATCGTATCTATCTTGCTCGCGATTCTGGTTATCATAACTCATAGGAAGAATATAGGAAGACTTATCAGAGGAGAGGAAGAACCAATTTTCTAAAAAGAATTGAACCACAAAGCACACAAAGAGCACAAAGATTTCATTTTTCTCAACTACTACCTTTCTAAATTTTTGGGTGTTATGGTTTGGTTTTAGTAAATACAATTAAACAGGTAGATGTAGTGGGGTTTCGTGTTCTCTGTGTCTCCGTGTGAGAATAATTTTCGGTGGTTGGAAGAGGTTTAAAAAACACAATAAATTAAGGTTGGGTGTGGAGTGGCTTTGTGTCCTTTGTGGTCTTTGTGGTTAATATTGTGTGTTAGCGGCTTTGGTGCGGTGGGGTACTCTTTACTATTGACAAACATACTCTTAACATATACTCTAAATTAATCAAATTCCTTAAAAATCTTTAAAGTGGGAGGAAATTATGATAAAATGCGGAGTTATCGGTGTAGGACATATGGGAAACCATCACACTCGCATCCTAGCAAAGATGAAAAACATCAGGCTTGTGGGAATTTCTGACATCGATGAGGAAAGAGGAAATAATATAGCAAAAACATATTCCTGTAAATTCTTCCGGGATTTTCGTGATCTTCTAAAAGAAACAGACTGCATTATAATTTCGACTCCGACTAACACCCATAGAGATATTTCAATTAAAGCATTTGATACAGGTAACCACGTATTTATAGAAAAACCAATTTCACTGAATTTAAAGGAAGCAGACGAAATAATCAAAACCGCAAAAAAATCAAACCTCCTTTTACAGATTGGACATATAGAACGATTCAATCCGGCCATAATTGCCGCGAAAAAGGTTGTTAGGGAACCCCTCTTTATAGAGGCACACCGTCTTTCTCCTTTCTGCGGTCGAGGAATAGATGTTTCAGTCATTCTGGACCTCATGGTTCATGACCTGGATATAATACTTAACTCAATTGAGTCTCCAGTAAAAAATATATCCGCAGCTGGAGTACCTGTACTCACCGATAACATCGACATTGCTAACGCCAGACTTGAATTTGAAAACGGAGCAATAGCAAATATCACAGCTTCGCGAATTTCATTGATAAAAATTCGAAAAATACGCTTCTGGCAAAAATACTCATACGTTTCAGTTGATTCCTTAAGTAAAAAAGTAAATGTTTTTCATAGAGAGTTCAAAAACGGCGAACCTGAAATAAACGAGGAAGAAGTTTACGTATCAACGGAAGAACCTTTGTTTATTGAGGATAAATCTTTCATCGATGCCTGCCTGGGAGAAAAACCTATCCAAGTCAAACCCGAAGAGGCAAGAAATGCCTTAGCTCTCGCCCACAAAATATTAGAAGAGATAAAAAAACGAGCGAAAAAAGTAAATATTAAATTATTTAAGAAAAATGAAAAATGAAAATCTTATTTATAACCGGCGAGGCATCGGGAGACTTACACGCTTCTAATTTAATCAAATCTTTTAAAAAAATTAATCCCGCCATTAAATTTTATGGCATTGGCGGTAAAAGAATGCAACAAGCCGGAGTCAAAATAATCTACCCTTCTGATAAAATCAGCGTTGTTGGATTTAGTGAAATTTTTTCAAAGATATCGAATTTAAAAGAAGCAAGAAGGCAGATAGCTCTTACATTAAGAAAAAACAAATTTGATTTCGCCGTTGCAGTTGATTTTCCGGGATTTAATATTCCCCTGGCTCGTTCGCTTAAAAACAAGGGCATACCTGTTTTTTATTTCATCACACCTCAGATATGGGCATGGGGCAAATGGAGGAGCAAAAGCCTATCTAAATACTTTAAAGCCTTATTTGTAATATACCCTTTCGAAAAGAATTTCTTTAAAAAAGAAGGAATAGACTCTTTCTTTCTGGGCAATCCTTTAGTAGAAATCACAAAACCGCCAAGAAAGTTACAAAGAAAAGCTCTCCCTTCCGGTAAACCTCTAACAGCAATCCTACCGGGCTCGAGAGAAACAGAAATAAAAAGGTTGCTCATTCCCATATTAAAATCTTTTAGAATATTCAAGGAAAACCATCCGGGAAGCAAAGCAGTTATTGCCCTGCACGAACAAAAATATATCAATCTGACCAAAAAAATCGGAAAAGAACGGCTTGACGACTTAGAAATTTTCCACGGGAAAACATACGAAATTCTAAAAAAGGCAGATCTGGCAATTGTCAGTTCCGGAACTGCCACAGTCGAAGCCGGTATATTGCAGACGCCTATGGTCATAGTATATAAATTATCATACATTTCCTGGATTATTTCAAAAATTCTGGCTCGGGTTAAACTATTCGGTCTTGTTAATATAATCTTCTCCGAAAAAATAGTACCGGAACTGATACAAAAAGAAGTGAATCCTAAGAGGATTGCAAAAGAACTGGAAAATGTCTATAAAAACAGAGAGGGAATTTCAAAAAAATTAAAAAAATTGAAGCCGCTATTGGGAACTGAGGGGGTTTATGATAGGATTGCTAATAAAATCCTTTATATGGGATATTGAGCCATTCTTAATAGCACTTTTTGTGCGTATATTGGGCTTGAGCTGGCGACTGGAATTTAAAGGTGTTTCACTTTTAAAAAAGTACAACTTTAAGGTTCTATATGTCTTCTGGCATGAATATTACCTTCCTGCAGTATACTCAAATATGGACACGGGTGTTGGCGTGTTAGTGAGTTCAAGCAGAGATGGGGAACTCTCCGGCAGGGTGTTAAAACTTCTTGGTTACAAATCTTTTAGAGTGAAAAAAGGCGAAAGAGAGGTAAAAGCAATGGTTAACTTAATAAATTACGGGAAAAAGGGTAATCATATTGCGGTTACTCCAGACGGACCAGTGGGACCAAGGAGAAAAGCCAAGAAAGGTGTATTGCATATAGCTAAAAAATCTGGGCTTCGAATCTTCGCGGTATCTATTAAAGCCCATCCATGTTTTCGTTTCTCTTCCTGGGATAAACTCATGTTACCTCTGCCTTTTGCAAAAATTCAAATTTCTGTGAAAGGGCCAATAAAAAATCCGTCCATTGAAACCCTGGAGAATTATCTCTCATAAAAAAGTTCATGCCTGACGCAACTATCCCGGAATACCAAAAAAACTTATAATTTTTTCTTACTTTGAGCTCTAAAAAGAAAATTTTTTCTATTTTTTCAGGGTACATAACGGAAAATTTATTTATATTTATCAAGAGTTTGAATCTTTAAATTGAATATCATAAAGTCTTTTATACAAGCCATTTTTGCGTAACAACGTCTCATGTGTCCCTTCTTCTAAGATTTTTCCCTTGCTTAAAACAACAATCCTGTCCGCATCAATCACCGTTGAAAGTCTATGAGCAATTATTACCGCTGTCCTCCCATAAAGTAATTCCTCCATAGCATCCTGGAGTAATTTTTCGGACTCCGAATCGAGAGAAGAAGTTGCCTCATCCAGAATCAAAATCGGAGAATCTTTAAGCAAAGCCCTGGCAATTGCGATTCTCTGCTTCTCTCCGCCGGAGATTCTTCCCCCTTTTTCTCCGATACGGGTATCTAAACCCTGCGGCATCCTTTCAATTAAATATTCCAGGTGGCTTTTCTTAATAACTTCCCGCAATTCTTCTTCAGAAGCATCTATTTTCCCATATTTAATATTATTCCTGATGGAATCATTAAACAATAATACATCCTGAGGTACCATACCGATTTGACTGCGAAGACTGGAAAGAGTATATTCTCTTATATCTTTTCCGTCTATCTCTACTTTACCTTCAAGGGAGTCAAAAAATCTTGGAATTAGTTGAACCAGAGTTGTCTTACCCGAACCTGAAGGACCAACTAAGGCCAGCGTTTCTCCTTTTTTTATTTCTAAATTTATATTATTCAACGCATAGTTTTTGCTATCATAAGAAAAGGAAACTCCCACAAATTTAATTGAAGATTTAAAAGAATTAAAGGTAAGTGTTCCCGAATCTTTTATTGTTTCAGTTTCTTCAATAACTTCAAGGGCGCTCTCAATAGAAGTCAACCCATGCTGAAGGTCACCATAGGCTAAATTTATCTGTCGGGCAGGCTGCTGTAAGAGAACAGCACAACCAAGAAACATAAGAAATTTATCGGGTGTTATAAATCCCTTAACAATCAAAATCCCTCCAAACACCAGGATAATACCCGCAAAAATGGCTCCCAAAAATTCTGATGAAACAGGCAAAAAACTGCTTATCAAATGGCTTTTTACGTAATTTCTTCGATATTTATTCGATTCGTTTTTAAATTTATCGATTTCATATTTTTCCATACCGAATAACTTTATTATCCTTATCCCATAGAGCATCTCGGAAGCTAATGTATTCAAAAAAGCTCTCTGTTTTCTAAGGCGAGTGAATTGCCCACGAACTTTTTTCCCTATAAATTGTATCACAAAAATAATGAAAGGAATAATTACAACAGACACCAAAAACAATCTCCAGGAAGCCCATAAAGCCAGCCCCAGATATACAAACAGGAGAAACAGGTTGCGTCCAAGGTCCATAACACCCCTCTTCAGTGCAAATCGTATTTTTTCCGTATCATTTGTGATTTGCGAAAGAAGAGTCCCAGAATGAATTTTTGAGTGAAACATGTAAGAAAGCTCAGTCAGTCTCGCGAACATATCAACTCTTATATCAGCAATAGTCTTCTGTTCAAGAGTATCTGAAAGAAAATGAAGCAAAAGAGAAAAGGGAGCTTTTATTCCATAAATTAATACAAGAGAGAGCGCCAAACGCATTAGGGAATCCGTCTTGTCTCCGGACTTAATCCAATCAATAAGCCAGCGTAGAACACCCGGTCCGGCACTTGCATTTTCCTCACCGAAAATTACCGATACAATGGGGTTTATCATACCTATCGCAAATCCACTTAAAAGGGCTACGATTATCATAACAATTATAACCGTACTCAGTAAAGTCTTGTATTTAAAGAGATATACTTTTAGTTTCTTTAACATAACTACATTTTAGTAAGAATAACAGGAGAAATCAAGAGGAAAACTATCCACAACCCCTCTCCATTTTTGAACCACAGAGGACACAAAGAACACAAAGATTTTAAGTTGTTGGAAAGTTAGATGGTTGGGTAGTTGGAAGGGTCAAAAAAATCCCAACCAACTATCCCACAATCCAATGAACCAAC
>CAZALG010000020.1:13636-14643 GCA_964485935.1 uncultured bacterium
GAATAAAACTTGACACTTAATCTTTTTTACCTTATATTGTTAATGGTTATTTTAGACTAATTAGAAGATGAAAATATGTTTTAGAAGTTTTTTTAAAAAGGAGAATTGTTAATGAATAAAGTACGGTTTGATATTTTTCTTATTATGAGCTTATTCTTTTTGTTAGTTCCGACAATTCTATTTGCGCTTCCAACGGAAAAATCTCTAATTGAAACCTGGGAGGATTTTCAGAAAGAAGACCCTAAAACCATTATTTTTGAAAAGATTTCGGGTAAACGCTACCATTTTAAAACAGAACGATTCCCTTTTGACGGGGAGCTAAAAATCTTAAATCTTACCGTAGATGAACAAACCTCAAGTTTTGAGGGTGGATTCATCCTGGGTGTTGTGGAAGTTGAACTTGTTGATTTACCAAAGGACTTTTTAGAAAAATATTCCTACAGTTATTCTGCCTGGATTCAGGATAATATACTATACTACGATACAGGAGAAGAAAAATGGTTATCCGATGACGAATATTATAGCAAGATGAAGGAAAAAATCCCGATGAGTTTTTTCCTGGATATTCTAAATTATCTGCCATTTTTATTCTTATTCTTCATTATCGTTATTTTAATAATTGCTTTTAACGTACAGCAAAAAAACAAAAGATACTTAGAACACGCTTATGACTTGAGTGAAAAACAGATGCAACTCATAGAAAAATCGCATAAACTGGCACAAAAAAGCAATAAATTGCTTTCCGAGATATTGAAGGAATTAAAGAAGAAAAAGAAATAAGCCCCCCACACCCAATATTAACCACAAAGCCCACAAAGAGCACAAAGAAAAGAATCATGTTGTTTTACCCATCCCAACCCCAAAAGATATTCTCACACAAAGCACACAGAGCAAACAGAGTTTTTTTTGTTGTTTTAACTAAATCCCAAATCCAAAATCCCAACCCCCAAGTTAGGACGTTTATTATGAGAAAAAGTCTTGATTTTTCGGGAGGTGGTAATAACCTT
>CAZALG010000021.1:0-14579 GCA_964485935.1 uncultured bacterium
TCAGATTATGCTACCCGAAAAAGGAGCGGAAGTTAAAATTAAATCAGAGAATATTCAGCGAATATATGTAGAAGAAAAAGGCGAGATTAGACTTAACGGTGAATCTGTGAACCAGGATCAATTAGTTGATGAAGTAAAGAAAATTCTCACGGAAAATCCAAAAGCAATTTTTTCTATAAAAACTCACCCGGATGCTCAATATCAATCTATGGTGAATGCTCTGGATAAACTAAGATTGGCAAATGCTGAGAGATATTCCTTAGCACCTTCATCAGAGGAGTAAGGGGCTTATGAAACTGAGTAGAGAAAAAGTTCAGGCTACGATACCAACAGCTTCAATGGCAGATATCGCTTTTCTCCTTTTGATATTCTTTATGGTTACCACAACTTTTAGGGCGGAGACGGGTCTTAAGATAACTATTCCTCAGGTTGAAGCTGCCGAAAAAATGCCTGCCAGTAATTTATCACACGTCTGGATCGAAAAGAATGGGCTTGTTGCTATTGATGATGCGCTTGTTTCTACAGAACGAATATCTGATATAATGGCTAGGAAGAGGCAAATAAATCCGGAAATAATTGTTTCAGTTAAATGTGACAAAGCTACCGGCTATAAGCTTGTAGAAGAGGTACTTAACGAATTTGTAGATGCTTCAGTCTTGAGAGTTCATCTGGCTGCAACAAAAATCAGGGGGTGAAATATATGAGAGAGCAAATTGTAGATTTAAAAAAACAGTATCCCCTACATATAAGAATTGGGTTTTTAACGACTCTCGTACTATTAATTTTAAGCTTTATTTTTGTTCCTGAAATGAAAAACGAGCCTTACCTACCTAAATTCTCGAAACCTATAAAGGTAGATAAACTGCCACCACAGCTTCAGAATATTGTAAAGCCTCCACCTCCACCAAAACCGAAATTGCCGGTCGCTGCCGAGAGCGACGAAGAAGTGGAAGCGGAGACTATCGAAAAGACCGACTTTAGCGGACTCGAAAAAGAAGCAGATGTAGGATTTGAACCACCCAAGTTTGTCGCTTATGAGGTTGCTCCCAAGCCTTTAAATGAAGGCATTATGCAACAGGGTACTTATCCTGAAATAGCCAGAAGGTTGGGAATAGAGGGAAAGCTTTACCTTGAATTGTGGATAGATACTAAAGGAAAGGTTAGGAATGTTATTATAACAAAGCCTTTGTATCCAGCTATTGATAAGGTTGCGAAGGAAAAAGCTTATCAGTTAAGGTTCAGCCCTGCTATGCAGAATGATAAACCTGTGGCAGTCCGTCTAGCTTATCCGGTTATCTTTAAATTGGAAAATTAAAGGTAAATCTCTAAAAAAAGGGGCTCTAAAAAGAGCCCCTTCAAATTTCGAATATTGTCTTTAGAAATTTCCGATTCCGTTCAGTGGGTTAAAGGAGTTGGACCAAAGAAAGCGAAAATGCTTTCTGGTTTAAATGTTTTTACTATTCAAGATTTTCTATATCTTCCTCCCAGAAAATATTTAGATAGAAGCGAAATTAAACCTATACAAGACATTAGGATTAATGAAGAAGTAACCATTGAAGGAAAAGTCGTCTCAGTTAATTCACGGAAGAGCAGAAAGGGGAAACTGCTTTGTGATGTTACGGTTTATGACGGCAGCGGAATTGTTGTTGGAAGATGGTTTAATCAATCCTGGGTTAAAGATAGGTTTCAAAAAGGCGATCGCCTTCTATTTAGTGGAAAAGTCGAGTTTTTTAATGGAATATATATTGTGAATCCTGAGTATGAGTTTCTCAGTGAAGAAGATACGGAGTTAATTCACACAGGAAGAATTATACCAATTTATCCTCTCACAAAGGATCTTGGACAAAGATTTATGAGAAGAACAATAAATTATATTCTTCAAAACTTGCTGGGCAAAATTGAAGATTATTTTCCTTCTGTGATTTTAAAAAAATATAATTTAATTTCACTGGATAAAGCGTTATATAACCTTCATTTTCCTTCAGATAAAAGTATTTTAATAGAAGCGAAAAAAAGACTTGCTTTTGACGAACTCTTTCATCTGCAACTATTTCTTGCTTTGGAGAGGAAACAATCAAGAGAAAGGAAAGGTATTTCATTTGATGTAACTTGCGATTTGGAAAAAAGGTTTATAGATAATTTACCTTTTGAGTTGACTCCTTCGCAGAAAAATGTGCTTTCTGAGATTAGACAGGATATGAGTAAATCTTATCCGATGAACAGGCTTCTTCAGGGTGATGTGGGGTCGGGTAAAACTGTGGTTGCAATAGCTGCGATGCTTATCTCAGTAAGCAATAAATATAACGCTGCTTTTATGGTACCAACAGAGGTTCTTGCTTATCAGCATTACTCTGTGATGGAAAATTTTTTATCTTTATTATCGTTACCATTATGGCTTTTAAAAGGTAATATGAATCAAAGTGAAAGGGGGAAAGTATTAACAGATATAAAGAAGAAAAGAGGTATTATTTTGGGCACCCATGCTTTACTTGAAGAGGATATTAAAATACCGGACTTAGGGCTAGTGGTTATTGACGAACAACACCGTTTTGGTGTGAATCAGAGAGCAAAAGCAAGGGGAGAAGGTAATCCCGATGTTCTTGTTATGTCTGCAACCCCGATTCCCAGAACGCTTGCACTTTCAGTCTATGGCGAATTAGATGTTTCGTCGATCGAGAAAGCGCTTCCGGGTAGAATTCCCTCGAAAACCAGATGGGTGAGGAAATCGGGGAAAAGGGCAGAGGTATATAGCTGGATAAGAAAAAAAATAAAAAAAGATAAATGTAAGGCTTATATAGTATTCCCTCTAATTGAGGAATCCGAGAGTTTAGATTTACACTCTATAGAGGAGGAAGCAGATAATATTAAAAATACTTTTTTTGCGGATTCGAAAGTCGCGGTTTTACATGGCAAGATGAAAAGTGAAGAGAAGGATGAAATAATGAAAGCTTTTAAAGGTGGCGGAATCGATGTTCTTATATCTACTACAGTTATAGAAGTAGGCATAGATGTACCGGAGGCTAATATTATGGTGGTAGAAAATGCTGACAGATTTGGTCTTGCGCAGCTTCACCAGCTAAGAGGTAGAATTGGCAGGGGATATAAAAAATCCTATTTTATAATGATTGCCGAGCAGGATAGCATTACAGATAAAGCTATTGTGAGGCTGAGTACTCTTGAGAATATTTCATCCGGTTTTAAATTGTCAGAGGTCGATTTGGCCTTGCGGGGACCGGGAGAATTTTTTGGCACAAAACAGCATGGATTCCCGGATTTTAAGTTTTTCGACCCATTTTCAATGCGTAATATGATTGGCATGGTTCAAAATACTGTGAATTGCATGATAAAAGAAAACTTAGAGGGCAAATTTTTAGAAGAAATTAAAAGAGTCAGAAAAAAAGCGGAATTTCTGGATATTGGATAAATAACGGAACTTAAACACACTTTTTTCTGTCTTTATAAGTGATTATTATAAAGTTTTGAAGTAGATTATAATTGATATTAGATAATGAAAGACAAGATAAGATGAATTTTTTTAATAGAGTTAGTTTTTTTTGAAAAGTTTTCAATGCTAGTTGTTTGGATTACGAAGATAAAATTTATTGATGAGTAAAAGGTATACAGATATATCAGCTTGGGGTTGACTTATGGGGTTTTTTTGTTATTTTAAAACGGGACAGGTTAGAACGAATAAGTTTTAAAGGAGGATTAATGCTGAGAAGAACGATTTTTTCGTTCCTTATTTTATTAGTTATTTTACCTTTAAGTGTTGTTGGCAGTTCTCTTGAAGCCGGAGCGGTTTTTATGATGATTTTCCCTGGTTCTAGAGCCACTTCGATGGGAGGAGCTTTTGTTGCATCAGAAGGAGATGTTTTTTCTACTTATTATAATGATGCTGCTTTAGCTTTTGAGAATCAAAAGCAGATAGGGTTTCAACATGCCAACTGGTTACCTGGCTTGTATCCGGGTATGTATTATGAGTATTTAACGATGTTATTTCCCATAGGGGAAGATCTAAATCTGGATTTTGCTGTGACCTATCTAACTACAGGTACTACTGAGACCGGAGTAGAAGGTATGGAACCTTGGGCAACATATGATGTTGCTTTTAAAGTTGGGGGTTGTTTGGAGTTATCTGAAAATTTTGGAGTAGGAATAGGAATGAAATATATCTATTCTTTTCTGGCTCCCGAAAGTGTTCTTGAATGGCTCTCTGAATTAACAGGAACTTCGGTACAAGGAGGAACCGGGCAGGCCTGGGCTGTGGATCTTTCTTTATTATATATTTGGAACGATTTTGTAAATGCTAACTTATTTGGTATAGAATGGCTTAAGACGCTTAGAATGGGAGCTTCTTTGCAGAATTTAGGACCGGATATTACTTATGTAGAAAATGGGGAATCCGATCCGATTCCAAGGACTTTAAGATTGGGGCTTTCGTTTGGACTTTTAGAAGAAGAAACTCACAAGTTTAATTTAAACCTGGATTTAATAAAAATTCTTGTAGGCGTTGAATATACAAACTTTAAGGAAATATGGGAAGATTCATGGAAAGCAGGAGGTATTGAGTATACCATTAGTAATCTTTTTTCATTGAGACTTGGTTATTTCCAAGATAGGGTTGGTCAGAGGTCAGGACCAACTTTTGGAGCAGGGGTTCAATATCAGAAATTTCATTTCGATCTTTCCGTAGATCAAGAGATCTATGACTTTGATACGGAGAACTTCAGAATCTCAGTACGATTTTCCTTCTGATGGTCTAATCTTAGTTAATAAACCTTCAGGTATGAGAACGACAGAGCTTTTAAACAAAGTTAAAAAATTATTATGTCTTAAAAAAGCTGGTCATGGGGGAACTTTGGATCCATTCGCTGAGGGTTTAATATTGATTCTTTTTGGTAAGGCAACGAAATTAATGGATTATATCGGTGATGAAAAGGAGTATATTGGTAAAATAAAATTGGGAGTCGTTACTGATACTGATGATCCTGACGGAGAAATTATACAAGAAAACGAGGTTCCTGATTTATCGAAGGAGGAAGTTGAGAAAGTTTTTTCTCAATTTAAAGGGTCTTTTAATCAAGTCGTTCCATTATATAGTGCCGTGAAAAGAAATGGGGAAAGGTTATATAACAAGGCAAGAAAGGGAGAAAAAATAGAAAGTTTACCTTATAGAGAAGTTTTGGTAAAAGAATTCGATTTGCTGGATTTTTCTCCGCCTTTTTTGAAATTCAGATGTTTGGCAAGAAGTGGTACTTATATGCGTTCTTTAGCTAGAGATGTGGGAGAGGTTCTTGGTTGCGGGGCACATTTAAGTAAACTTATTAGATTAAGCGTTGGTCCTCATAAAATTGAAAATTCCTGTAAACTTTCTGATATAGAAGAAGGGAATTTTGAGATAATTGAATTTAGAAAAGCTTTGCCTCATTTAGAGACGGTGACTTTAAGAGAAGATGCGATATGGGATTTTGTTCATGGTGGTAAAGTTAGAGGATTCTACCCTAAGGGTTTATATCAAGTTAAGGATAAACGAGGAAATCTTTTGGGAATAGGCAAAGGTGAAACTTATGCAATACAACCAGTCAAAATCTTCCCTAATACATAATTTGGAGGAATTACCTTCTGTTTCGGGTTTCCTTGCTATGGGAAATTTCGATGGTGTTCATCTTGCCCACCAGCTCTTAATAGAAGAAGGAAATAAAGAAGGAGATGTTTCGGTTCTGACCTATGAGCCTCATCCTTTAATTTCGCTAGGGAAAATAAATCAGCCTTTATTGTTGACGACCGTGAGCGAAAAAATTTTTCTCTTAAAGAAATATTCCGTAAAAAAAGTAATTTTTCTGAATTTTGATACAGAAATTTCTCGAATGTCTGCAGGAAATTTTGTTGAGGTTATTATAAAGGAAAAAATCAATCCTCGTGGAGTAATTATTGGATTTGATCATCGCTTTGGAAAAGATAGAGAAGGGAGTTCAGAATTTTTGGAAAAAATGGGAGAAAAATTAGGGTTCGAGGTTATTGTTTTTCCGGAAGTAAAAATAAATAATAAACCGGTTAAAAGTTCTCAAGTGAGAAAACTGTTAAAGATGGGAGAAATGGATAGTGTTTATAAAATGCTTCGGCATCCTTATTTAATTGAAGGAAAAGTAATTAAAGGAGATGGCGTTGGAAGTTCTCTTGGATATCCTACCGCCAATATTCAAGTGGATTCCGATTATAAATTGCTTCCCTGCGAGGGATTATATTCTTCGATTGTAGAAATTGATGGCGATGAATTTCCGGCAATGCTTTATTTAGGTTCATCTCCCACGTTAGGGATAGATTATGTTAAAATAGAAGTTCACATTATGGGTTTTTCAGGACAGATATATGGTGAAAAAATTAGATGCTTTGTTTACTCATTAATAAGAAAGAAAAAGTTTTTTTCATCAACGCTGTCTTTAAAAGAAAATATAAAAAAAAGTGAAGAAGAAACGTTAAGAAGTCTTAAGGAGGTTTCCAAATGGAAATAACGACAAAAGAAAAAAAAGAATTAATTAAGAAATTTGGTCGAAACGAAAAAGATACAGGTTCTCCCGAAGTGCAGATAGCATTGATTTCAGAGAGAATAAAAGAACTTACCGAGCATTTAAAGGAACATAAGAAGGATCACCATTCTCAAAGAGGTTTGTTAAATTTGGCTTCGAAAAGAAAAAAATTACTTAATTATCTAAGAAGGAAGGATTATAATCGATTTGAGAAAGTTGTTAAGGAATTGGATATAAGAGTATAGGAGAGATGAGGTTATATTATGAAATTTGAGGATTCTTTAATTGTTGGAGATAATGAAGTCCGTTTCCAAACTGGGACAATCGCCAGACAAGCAGCTGGTTCGGTAACGGTTTCTCTTGGTGGGACGGTGGTGCTTGCCACTGCCTGCTCAAAAGACGAGGCTCAGGAAGGTCTTTCTTTTGTTCCGCTTGTTGTGGATTATTTAGAAAGAACTTATTCGGCGGGTAAAATTCCCGGTGGATTTTTCAAAAGAGAAGGAAAACCTTCTGATAAAGAAATATTAATTTCAAGATTGGTAGACAGGCCAATTCGTACGCTTATGCCTGAAGGATATGCTAACGAAACTCAGATAGTTGTTATGGTCCTTTCGCACGACCAGGAAAATGATACTCATCCCTTGGCAGTTACCGGAGCTTCTGTAGCACTTACTATTTCGGATATTCCTTTCAATGGACCGGTTGGAGCGGTTAAGGTGGGATTGGTTGATGGACAGTTTATAATAAATCCTTCAGTAACACAGCTTGCAGAAAGTCAGATGGATATGGTTGTTGCGGGGACTTCTTCTGCTGTAACTATGATTGAGGGGAGATTGAACGATGTAGACGAAAGTACCGTATATTCCGCTATTGAAGTAGCTCACAGAGAGATACAAAAAATAGTGCAATTCCAGAAAAAATTTGCTGAAAAAGTAGGTAAACCAAAGAGGGTTTTTGAACCTATAAGTATCTCCAAAGAGTTGACAGATGAAGTCAGTTCAAGATTTGGAAGCTTTATTGATAAGATGAATAATACTCCATCTAAGGAAGAAAGGAAAAACTTGAAAAATGAAATTCTTGATAACCTTAAAGAAAAATATGAGGAAGATGAGTGGTGGAAGGTCGAGAAAGTAATTGAAGATAGGCAGAAGGAACTTATGAGAAAGATGCTTTTAGAGAAAGAAAGAAGGATTGACGGTAGACGAATTGACGAAATTAGGCCTATTGAGTGTAAAATAAAAGCACTGCCTTGCCCTCATGGTTCTGCTATTTTTAGAAGGGGAGAAACAGTAAGTTTGTCGGCTGTTACTCTCGGTTCAAAAAGAGATGAACAAAAGATAGATCATTTGATTGGTGAGGACTTCAAGAGGTTTATGTTGCATTATAATTTTCCTCCATTTTCCGTTGGAGAAGTTCGGTTTATGAGAGGTCCCGGAAGAAGGGAAATAGGGCATGGTCTTCTTGCCGAGCATTCCTTATTGCCTGTTATACCTGGGGAAGAAGAATTCCCTTATACCATAAGACTTGTTTCTGATATTCTTGAGTCTAATGGTTCTTCTTCGATGGCAACCGTTTGTGCTTCTTCGCTCGCTTTAATGGATGCGGGTATACCGGTAAAAAAACATGTAGCAGGTATTTCGATTGGACTTATAAAAGAGGGACAAGATTATCGGGTTTTGACCGATATTTTGGGTGACGAGGATCATATGGGTGATATGGATTTTAAGGTTGCCGGAACTCGCGAAGGTATAACCGGAATACAGCTTGATACCAAAATTCAGGATTTAACTCTTGATATTGTAAAAGAAGGTTTAAATAGGGCTAAGGAAGCCAGATTAAAAGTCCTGGATTTAATGGAGAAGACGATACCCGCTCCAAGAGAGTCTCTCTCTGAGTTTGCACCGAGAATCTTGACTCTGGAGGTCCCGATTGATAAGATTGGTAGGATTATAGGTCCTTCCGGTAAAACTATTAAAAAGATAGTTCGCGACAGTGGTGCTGAAGTTGAAATAGATGATGAAACGGGAGTGGTCACGATATTTGGAGACGATAAATTCTCCGTCGGACAAGCCGAATCGATGGTTCGAGGAGCAATAAAAGATGTCGAGGTTGGCGAGGTTTATGAGGGTGAAGTAAAAAAGGTTCTCCCCTTCGGCGCTATAGTATCGATTGGCGGCGGAAAAGATGGGTTAGTGCATATAAGTGAAATAGCTCACTATCATGTTGATAAGGTTGAAGATGTGCTTTCAGTTGGGGATAAGCTTAGAGTCAAAGTGAAAAGGGTTGGAGATGATGGCAAGATCGATCTATCCAGAAAGGCACTTATATCAAAGAATAAAAATAATTCAAAAGAGGGTAACGATAACAGTCAGGTTTAATTTTTGATTGAGTAAATGTTATAAAAGAAAGGATGGTTGTTTATGAGATTAGAACAAAGGATTTTAGGAATAGATGTTGGTTCTACAAATATAAAATCTGGTTGGGTAAGAGAGGGCGAAATAACTGATTTTAAAAATGTTCCGGTTAACCCTGAGGGGGTTGTCTCTGAACTGGTAGAAGTTATTAGGTCTTACGAAAAGGATGACGGTTCTGTTATTGGTGTAGGCTTTCCAGGTTTTATTAATGATGGAAAAGTACATAGTCCTCCTAATCTTCCGTCAGTTCATGAGTTAGATCTTCAGAAGAAATTACGTGAAGAAACCCATCATCATGTTTATGTTTTCAATGATGCTGATGCTTATATTCTTGGTGAAACTCTTTTTGGTGCGGGCAAAGACAGCCGAATTGCTTTGGGTTTAACTCTTGGCACAGGAATTGGGGGCGGTTTCATTATCGATGGAGAGGTATATACTGGGAGTCGCGGTTTCGCTTCAGAATACGGGCATATGGTATTAGATCCAAATGGACCCTTATGTCATTGCGGTAAAAGAGGATGTTTCGAAGCTTTTGTTGGTAGTTATGGAATTACGGGTCGTTATGAGAATTTTTCGGGAAAAAAATGTACTGTTAAGGAGATTTTTGAGAAAGCTAATGGTGGGGAAGAAGCAGCTTTAAAAGCACTAAATGAATTTGGTTTTTATCTTAGCATAGGTATTAAAAACCTGGCGGAGGCTCTCGATCCAGATATAGTTATTTTAGGCGGAGGTATAACAAAAGCAGGCAATGTTATTCTTGATTTGATTGAAGCAAATCAACCTGCTAGTTCGCGACCATTTGAGGATGTCCGAATAGTTATTGGTGAGTTGCCGGATAAAGCAGGAGCTATCGGAGCTGCCTTCTGGGCAAATAAGAAACACCATCAATAAATGGAAGAGGATTTCTGGAGTCATCTCGAGGATTTAAGAAAAAGAGTTATTATATCTCTGGTTTTTTTTATAATATTTACCGGTATAATTTACCCCTTTTCCAGTCAAATAATAAAGCTATTTACTGATTTTGTTGGCAAGACCTATTTTTTTGCGCCGCAGGAAGCTTTATTTATTCGGATTAAAGTCAGTTTTATGGCTGGTTTGGTTGTTTCACTGCCTTTACTTCTTCATCAGTTATATCTTTTTGTGGTACCTGCTTTAACAAAGGAGGAAAAAAGATTTACGACTCCTTTTCTTATCTCTCTTGTTGTTTTTTTCTATGGGGGTGTAGTGTTAGGTTACTATATATTCTTACCTTATATTCTTAAAATGCTGCTGTCTTTTCAAACCGATTTTATGGTCCCTCTTATTTCCACTTCGAGATATTTTAGCTTTATTCTCTGGATTCTGGCGGGTTTCGGTTTATCTTTTGAAATGCCAGTGGTTTTCTTTCTTCTGAGTAAGTTAGGTGTTATTTCCCCTAATATGCTTGCCAGGAATTGGAGATTTGCCATAATTTTCATATTGATTTTTGCAGCTGTTATTACTCCTACAATCGATATAGTTACGATGCTTATAACAACAGTCCCTTTGTTTTTTCTGTATTTTATTTCGATAGGTGTTTGTTTTTTTGCTGTACGTAAAAAAAGTGGTTAGGAGTTAGTAGTTGGGAGTTAGAATAGACAAAAAAATAAACTTTGTATCCTTTGCGATCTTCGTGGTTCAGTAAATAAGTGAGTAGGGAAGATGTTTACGGGGATAGTACTTCATTATTTGTTAAAAGAACTTAATTTGAAGGGTAAAATAAAGATTGATGATATTGTTCGTAAGAACGATTTGATATCCGTTATTTTCAAGAAGAACTTTTTTACTGCTAATCTCAGTTCTAGGGCTTCTTATATTTCTTTCAAAAAAATAAAAGGGCAGGGATACTTTTCTTCATTGTTTAAAGACAAAAAAATATTGAAAATAGAACAATTTGGTCTTGATAGGATCCTTATTATAGAGCTTGATGAAAAACTAAAAATTGTATTTGAACTTTTCGGAAGAAGGAGTGATTGTTTATTGCTCCGGGATAATGAAATATTGAACTCATTTAAAGGATATAAGAAAAATAAATATAAATTTCCCCAAACTCCGGAAGGGTTAAACCTTTTGGGCGTCTCTGAAAAAGAATTGGCAGATGCAATAATTGATGAAGAGAAAATAAACGGTTTGACTGTAGGATTTATAAAAAATTTGAGGCTGAAAGGTATCGAGTTTGTAAATTCTTTTTCGATGCGGAAATTCGGACCGACTGTCTATGATGATATCCTTTCTCCATATCTTTTACCAGAAGGTAGAAAATTTCCCAGTATGAATGAAGCAGTAATATACTATTTTGAGGAAAAAAGCAGGGAAGAAGAGCACAAAAGATTGCTTTCGATTATTGAAACAGAGTTAGAGAAAAGAATACTTAGAAACGAAGAGATTTTAAGACAATTAAGTGAACCTAAGGATATTTCAATCTACAAACAAAAAGGAGACGCGCTGCTTACAAAACAAAAAGAAATAGATATTTCTAAGAAAAATATTGTTGTTGATTATCTGGATAACAAACTAGAGATAGAGATTAATCCTTCGCTCTCCATAATGGAAAATGCTAAAGCTTACTTCGAACTTTTTAAAAAGGAAAAGAAAAAAGTTAGAGCTGAAGAACAAAGAAAAAAGAAAATAGAAAAAGAACTGAAATTTCTAAAGAAAAAAAGAGAAAAATTAAAAAACACCGATGACCTTAGTGAATTTAAAGAATTTTATAAGAAAAAAAAAGAAGAATTGGAAGAAGAAACTTTTCCTTCAAGATTCCGCGTATTTACCACGAGTTACGGCTCAAAAGTCCTGGTCGGAAAAAGTGCAGAAGCCAATCACGAATTAACCTTCTCTTTTGCCCGTCCTTACGATATTTTTCTACATGTCAAAAACGCTCCAGGTTCACACACAATCCTTCGAGTAAAAGATAAGAACAAATATCCGCAACCTGAAGATATTCATGAGGCAGCCTTTTATGCCGTAAGATTCAGTAAATTGAAACACTCTAAATCAGTTCCAGTCTCCTATGCGCAGAAAAGATACGTAAGGGGCGCAAAGGGGCTTGCTAAGGGGACTGTGATAATGGAGCGGGAGAAGGTTATATACGTTAATCCTACGGGTTGATTTGGCTACAAAGGCGCAAAGAAGCCGGTATCCGTAAGCCAAGAAAATGTAAAAATCAAATATCAAAATGGAAAATTACAAATTAAATTTCAAAAATAAAAACAAGGAACAGCAAATAGCGCAAATCACATAATATTTTTTAGTTTTGTGAGGTAGGGCAGGGTATTATTTTACATTTTTATCTGTCATTTTGCTTTTTACTTTTTGATATTTTATTTACTTTAAATGGAATCACACGAATTGCACAAATCTTTTTTTTATTAAAACCTAAAACCTAAGCGATGTTCATGTCTTTGACACCTAAGACCTAAAACCTGATTTCTCATACAAAGACACAGAGAATGCAAAGCTTTTTTTATAAGCTAACACATAATCCAATATTTATATATATTGACATTCAGTCCTTTTTTAATACTGTCTGATTGTGAAACAAGTATCTGTGACAATAATTATATTTTCTTCTCTGGTATTTCCAATAGGTAACATCAAGGCTCAGGAGAGCGATGTTGAAAAAGCTGGGGAGATATTAAGAATAGGATTGCCTGCTTCAGCCCTTACTTTATCTCTTATCCTCGAAGGCGAAAAAGAAGGAGCCTTGCAGGCAGTTACGACTTTCGGAACAACTTTTCTGACGGCTCATTTACTAAAGCTAGTAATAGACAAAGAACGTCCCAACGGAGAAAGATATGCGTTTCCATCGGGGCATACATCTATTGCTTTTTCCGGTGCTGCTTTTATGCAGAAAAGATATGGATGGAAGTATGGCATTCCTTTTTGCATTTTAGCCGGATATGTAGGCTGGTCACGCGTTTACGCGGATAGGCATGACTATTGGGATATTTTAGGCGGTGTGGCGGTTGGTATCGGAAGTGCATGTTTGTTTACAAAACCTTATGAAAAAAATAAAATAGATGTGATGTTCAAAAAATCAGAAAATTCTTATATGTTTGAGGTGGAGTATAGATTTTAAGAATTACAAGATCTTAAAGCATTGATCTTTGGTTTAATTAGTTTTTTATCTGTGCCTTCGTGGCATTGTTGACAAAAAGGTTAAAATATCTTATTTTTAAGCAGATATGTTATGATACTGAAAATTGTAAGAATTTTAATATTAATAGAAATACTATTTTTATCTTTATCAAATTGTACAGAAGATGTTGAAGGTATTGATGGTCCACTTTTATCAGAGGAATATCCCGGTGATGTAGGTATGGAAAATGATTCGGCTGTTATATGGATGGAAAATTTTGAAGCAAACAGTATTAGTGATATGTTATCGAGGTATGAAGATTATAAAAATCCGGATGGAATGTATTTTGATGGTAATACACCGGCTATGAGTTCCGGTTCCAGGTCGCTGGCAATGGTAGCCGGGGGAAACCAGGAAGACGCGACAGATTTTTATAAAAATTTTGGCTCGGATGGATATGATGAATGGTATATCAGATGGTATGTTAAATATCAGCCAAACGCAGAATATCATCATACCGGAGTCTGGTTCGGAGGTTACTGGGAGCCTCTTAATTGGCCTTACCCCAGGGCTGGAACAAGACCAAATGGAGATGATCTTTTCAGTATTGCTGTAGAACCAGTTTTCCCTGGTACTTTGGATTTTTATAATTACTGGATGAAAATGCATAGTTGGGCAGAGCCTCCGAGCTCTTACTGGGGAAACAGTTTGATTCATCATTCGGCTGCTGCCTATAGTGACGAATGGATTTGTATCGAAGTGTATTTTAAAGTGAATCCTTCTCTTGATTCAGAGGATGGGGCAGAGCTTACTCTGTGGATAAATGATGAACTTATTGTAAACTTTACCGAGACAACCGGCCTTGGCTATTGGGTAGCCGATAAATTTTGTACCGAAGATTCAGATCTTCCTTCCTGCACAAACTATCCGCCGGATGAGGGTAAAGAAATGATCCCTTTGGATCTTCAGGTTAGGATAATCGAGGAACTTAAGCTCAATTATCTATGGCCTCAAAATTACACTACTGAAGATGAGCAAACTACTGTCTGGGTTGATGATATAGTTATAGCTACCGGAAGAATTGGATGCTTAAGATAGATTTTTTTATTTCGGTACTCTTTTTGAATTTACGGAATTACCTTATTAATAAAACTTTATTAGTAAATTTATTGTTGCCAACTTTTAATCGGTAAAAATATATTCCGCTGGAGAGTTTTTTGCCGCTATCATTATTCCCGTACCATTTATATGAGTAATTCCCTTTTTCCTGAATATTTTTAACCAGCTTTTTTACAGTTCTTCCTGTTAGGTCATGTACTGTCAATTCGACATTATACTCTTCCGGTAAAGAATATTGTATTGTCGTATAATCTGAAAATATCTGTGGATAGTGAATACATTCTATATAAGTTGGTTTACCGTATTCTTCTATACCACTCGTAAATGATGTGAGTCTTTCGAGTATATACGCTTCAGTATAATTGGGGTCTGTTTCATCGATGTAACTCTTTACACAGACAACGGCTGCATAATTTTCTGCTA
>CAZALG010000022.1:0-14280 GCA_964485935.1 uncultured bacterium
AAAGATTCACTCTTCAATGGTAAAATTGCAGAGAAGCAGAAAAACAACAAGCCTTGTTCGGTTTGGGAAAACTACGAAAACAATACGAATTCAGTATAATCCGCCAAACGCTAAAATTATAAGAGGTAAATATAAAATTGTTGATTAGAATAGAAGACTGGAGCAAGCATACAAAATCACATATTACTATAAAAGTTTTTAAAGGAGGGAAAAAATGAGAAAAATTCGGTTAATAAGAATATCGGCTTTGCTTTTCATTCTAGGAATTCTTTTGCAGACTTGTCCTGCAGCTTGTGCTACTCATAAATTAAAAATGAAAAAATTCGAAGGAGGTTTTTTTTCCATCAATAAGCCGGGAGGATGGAAAATAATCACTGCCGGAACATGCGGTTCTTTTGCTTTTCTGATTCGGGATCCTTCCGAGTCTTTAAGGCAGATTTTTTATTTTGGAGAAGTCGGCCCGGTTTACTTGAACGTTCAGCAGAAACAAATAGACCAACAGTATATGAGTATGGGGGGATACCCGGTTGGATGGATTGATATGCCGGTGGTTAATCCTCTGACTCCGGGCGAGTTCCTTTCGAATTTTCATATCATTGCAAAAAGCCAGGTAGCCCAACAATTTATGCCCGGGTGCCCAAGGCTTGAAAATATCAAAGTCATTTCAAAGAAATCTGAGCCGTGTCCAATCCCAGGAGGCAGTACGGAACTTTTGAGGGCTTTATTCACAAAGAATGGAAAACTTGGTGAAGGTCTGTTTTTGATAACGGTTGCACCAATGCTTCCCTTTACCGGAAACCCAGGCGGAGGTATAGGTTATGGTTTTCTTGTTACAGGTATTACCGCTCCCAAAAAGGAATTCAAAGATTTGGAAAAATCTCTCGCCAATTCAATTAAAAGTTTCTGGGTTAGCCAAAACTATGTTAATAATTGTTTGAGGCAACAGGCAAGTACCTATGCCGGCATCCTTAAAGCCGGTAAAACATTGAATGAAACTTCGGATATAATAATGAAAGGATGGGAAGCAAGAAATAAAACCGAAGATATCCTTTCGGAAAAGTGGAGCGATGCAATTCTGGGAAAGGAGAGATTATATAATCCTCTAAGCGGTAAGGTTTATGAATTCGAAAATGGCTTTTACGATAAGTATAACCACAATCGAGGAGAATATGACATGAATAAATTGGAACTTTTACCCAAGGATAATTATAATCTATGGATGAAAGTCCCTCTCGACGGGCATAAAAATATCAAGTAATTGGAATATAGATGCAGAAAACTATAAACATAACTACAACAAATAGAGAAGGGTTATATGATATTACCCCGCAGATAGCGGAGTGCGTTAAGGAATCTGCCGTAAAATCGGGATTTGTCAACGTCTATGCTCAAGGAGCGACTTCTGCTATAATGATTCAGGAGAATTGGGATGATAGCGTTCAGCAGGACGTTGTTGACTTACTAAGAAAGTTAATTCCTAAAGGGATCTGGAAACATGATGTCCAGGATGGGAATGCAGACGCTCACTTAAAAGCCGGTATTGTCGGACCAGGCGAAACCATTCCCATAATTAACGGCAAGCTCGGACTATCTACCTGGCAGAATATCTTCTTCTGCGAGTTTGACGGGCCAAGAAGCAGCAGGAATATAATGGTAACGGTTTCGAAAGCTTAAAAAAAATGAGAATCTGGTCATTACATCCGAAGTATCTGGACAAAAAGGGACTTCTTGCACTCTGGAGAGAGTCACTTCTGGCGAAAAAGGTTCTTGAAGGAAAAACACAGGGATATAAGAATCACCCGCAGCTTAACCGGTTTAAGAAAACTGAAAACCCGCTTGACTGTATTAACCAATACCTGGTAACTGTTTATCAGGAATCGGTTAAAAGGGGATATAATTTCGCCTACGATAAAATAAGATGGAACTTCAAACCGGCTGAATTGCCAGTAAAGCGAGGACAATTGATTTATGAGAGAAATCATTTGCTCAAAAAACTAAAAATGAGAGACATCGTGAGATATAAAGAGTTAACTCAAAAAACAAAATTCGAACCTCATCCGCTATTCAGGGTAGTTGAAGGAGACATAGAAGAATGGGAAATAATTGGAGATAAAAAACCTGTTTTAGGTTGAATTTTTCAGGAATTTGTTTTATAATATTAATATAGCTTAAGAAAAAGTTAAATTTTAACCGATAAGAAAAGAAAGGAGTATTATTTATGAAGTCGAGTGTAAAGATATTTAAGTCGGTATTATGTTTTTATGTATTTCTACTTACTCAAACTGCTTTTTGTGAAGTTAGACTTCCGGGATTGATAAGCGACGGTATGGTGTTACAAAGAAACGCTAAAGTAAAAATCTGGGGTTGGGCTCTGCCTGACGAAAAAATAGCAATAAACTTTAAAGGAAAAAAATATAATACGACAACCGGCAAATGCGGTAAATGGGCAATTACTCTTTCTCCCATGAAAGCCGGTGGTCCATTTAATATGAAAATTAACGGAAGCAATAATATAATTATAAAAGATATTCTTATCGGTGATGTCTGGATATGTTCCGGTCAATCGAACATGGAAATATCCATGAAGAGGGTCAGTCCTCTTTATGAATCCGAAATTGTAAACTCGGAAAATATTTATATTAGGTATTTTACCGTACCAAAGAAATATAATTTTAACACACCTCAAAAGGATTTAGAGTATGGTAATTGGCAGAAAACAAATCCGGAAAACATACTCGGATTCTCCGCAGTAGCTTATTTTTTTGCAAAAGAGTTGTATGAAAAATATCATACCCCAATAGGTTTAATAAATGCGAGTCTCGGGGGGTCTCCAGTTGAAGCATGGATAAGCGAGGAATCTTTAAAAGCATTTCCTGAACTTTATGAAGAAGCGCAAAAATTTAAGGACAGCACTCTTATTTCTCAAATTATAAACAGTGACAAAGAAAGAATGTCGGCCTGGTATAATCTACTGAGGAAAAAAGATAAAGGTTATGAAAACCCAGAAGAAATCTGGTATAATCCGACTTTAGATATCTCCGACTGGAACACAATGAAAATTCCGGGTTACTGGGTTAATACTCAACTTGGTTCTGTAAATGGAGTTGTCTGGTTTAGAAAAGAAATAAATATACCTGCGTCTGTTGCCGGCAATAAGGCAAAGCTACTCCTCGGAAGAATAGTAGATGCCGATTCTGCCTTTATTAATGGTGTTTTTGTCGGCACAACAGGATATCAATATCCACCCAGAAGATACGAAATTCCTTCTGGTTTACTGAAGGAAGGCAAAAATATTATAGTTGTGAGAGTTATAAGTAATATCGGTAATGGAGGATTTGTTTTAGATAAACCTTATGATTTAGTTGTTGGAGAAGAAAAGATCGATTTAACAGGTGAGTGGACATATAAGCTTGGAGCAAAAATGGAACCTCTGGAAGGCCAAACTTTTATAAGATGGAAACCATTAGGTTTATTTAATGCGATGATTTCTCCTCTTCTAAACTATCGAATGAAAGGGGTGATATGGTACCAGGGAGAATCCAATGCCGGGGAGCCGCTCAAATATCGAAAATTATTTCCCGCCCTTATAAAGGACTGGAGAAAGAATTGGAATCAGGGAGATTTTCCATTTCTGTTTGTACAGCTTCATAATTTTATGGAAGCGAAAGACGAGCCTTCCGAAAGTAACTGGGCTCTCTTAAGAGAAGCTCAACTTAAAACACTTTCGGTTCCTAATACCGGTATGGCTGTCGCAATCGATATCGGTGAATGGAATGACATACATCCTTTAAATAAGAAAGATGTCGGCAGGCGGCTTGCTCTTGCGGCTCGAAAGGTGGCTTATGGAGAAGAAGATGTAGTATATTCCGGCCCAATCTACAAAGATACGGAAATTAAAGAAAATAAAGTCATCCTTACATTCAAGCATACAGGTAGCGGTCTGGTTGTTAAAGGAGGTGGAGAGTTGAAGGGATTTGCGATTTGCGGTCCCGATAAAAAATTCGTATGGGCGGGGGCAAAAATTAAGGGTGATAAAGTTATAGTGTGGAACGATAATATTCCAAATCCTGTTGCTGTTAGGTATGGATGGGCTGATAATCCCGAAGGTACAAACCTTTACAACAAGGAAGATTTGCCTGCATCACCCTTTAGAACGGATAACGAATAATCCTTGCTAAAAAATATATGGTGAGAGATAAATAGAGCTCGCGCCATATATTTTTTATAAATAGTAAACGGTAATCCTTTACTTACTACCTCTGGGTAGCGTCTATTTTCAATTTCACAAGTTCAAGTTTCATTTTCCTGAAAGCGCTCAAATCCTTTACAAGTATAACCTTCGCTTTGTGAATTCTATCTTCTAGTTCTTTCACCCTTTTAGAGATAATTCTTACTTTGCTTGCTAAATCTGTATCTAAAGAAGGCATTTTTTGTGCATTACCTAAGAATTCATAATCATTTTCTATTTTTCGTTCCCATTCATATATATCTTGTGGTTTTATGTCTTTTATGAGTGTTTCTATCTGTTTGATTTGAAAATCTATTACATTTAGCTGTTGTTTTGCAACTAAAGATCTTTCTTTTATTACATAACCTTCTAATTCTTTAGTTTGGAGGGATAAGCGCTTAATTTTTGCACTTAATTCCATTAACTTGGGTTCTTTTCTATTAAGCCCCGCGCGTAAAGTATTGTAAGAAAGATTAATATTATCTAACCTTTTTTCTATAAGCCCCTGTTTTTCTTCCTGTTGTTCGTATTTCTTCTTTAATTCTTCAATTTTGCTTCTATACTCATCAGTTAATTTTAATCTTCGGGCAAGGACATAACCCTGTGCTATTAATCTCGATGCCTGCATAGTTCTCCCCTTACTTAAAGCTAGCTCAATCTTCTTGAGTAAAAATTCCAGGTGGTCTTTTTTCCATTCATACCACCTTTTCATTTCTTTTAATTTGAACTCTCTGACTTCCATTTCCATATTTCTTCTTATTTTAGCCATTTTTTCTCTTTCAAGAATTACTTCTCGGCCAGTCTGTTTGTCCTGAGTGGTTACTTTCCCCTCCACCACTTTAACGAGCGATTCATCATTAATATAAGAAACCTCAAATTCGGTTCCCATTACTCCTGAAACGGATAATGGGCTTTTCACTTCAAAAGATTCACCTTTCACCAATTTTTTTATCTTAGCCCACACTCTACCAATGGAAATAAAAACAGACCTTTCTTCTATCCCCGAAGTGGAAACTCGTGAATTTTCGTCTATGTAAAGAGTGCTACTGTCGGAATAAAGTATCTCTGCCTGGGAACTATCATTCGCTATTATTGTATCATTATCCTGTATTACCATGCCTATTGTAGGTATAATTGTACTATCGGCTCTTTTAACCACTACATCATTTGTATAAAAATTTAAAATTGTCCCCAAAATTATCAATAACATAACTGCTCCTTTTTTAAATTTAGATAGACTTCCTTAAAATTAGTTCCGTAAATATGTAGTACTGCCAGCCAGCTTTCTTTCTCTGTATTCCCGGTGTTTTTTTCTTCTTCATCACAATTATTTCTTTATGTTCTCTGTAGTTAATTTTGTTTTCTTACCATAAAGATAAATCGGAAGTAATTGCATATATTCCGGTAGATTCACTTTTGCCTTTAAGCTGGATTTTCCCAACAAAATGTATTTTGTAAGTTCCCTGAAGTTTGTTTTTTGTACTTTCTGATATTAATATTTTTGTTTTATACTCCTTATTAAGAGGTTCTATACGCGCAGACGTATTAACAGGATCCCCTATAGCCGTGTATTCAATTCTATTCGTAGACCCAACATTACCAATCACGGATTCACCGGAGCTTATACCGATTCCAATAACTAGAGGGGATTTTCCTTTCATTATTTCCTTTTGGTTGAGATAATGGATACGGTCTTGCATTTTAATAGCACATGAAACTGCTCTGTCTTCATGTCCGGGTTGGTTTATTGGTGCTCCGAAAAGAGCCATAATCCCATCTCCCAGGTATTTATCTACCATACCACCGTATTGAAAAATAGTATTCGACATTTCTTCAAAATAAGCATTTAGAATGGCTACAATATTTTCCGGATCTTCTCTTTCTGCTCTCGGAGTGAAGTCTCTGATATCGCAAAATAAGACACTGATATCCTGGCGTTTCCCTTCAAGACTTAAATGAGGAGAGTCCATTATTTGTTTCACTACTTCCTCTGAAACATATCTCGAAAATAGATCCTTGATCCATTTCTTTTCTTCCTCCCCAAAATAAATTCTGGAAGTTAACCCGGCCAAGAAGGCAAATATAATACCAATTACCGGTCTAGACATTTCGTAGGATACGAAATAACTCATATACATCACGATTGTAAATAAAAGATATCCTATCATAATTACAAAAGTAATTATGGGTGAAACATAAGGAGCGGTTTTATTTGCCAATAGCAAGGTGAGAGAAATCAAGAAAATTGAAATTATAACTACTATATACTTAGGAGGAGTGATTATTGGGTTAGAGAATAAAATATTATGTATAACGTTAGCATGACATTCAACACCCGGCAATTTAGCACCAAAAGGAGTTTGCGAATAATCGTATAATTCCGGAAGGGAAGAGCCGAATAAAACTATCTTTTTTGTAAATAAAGTATCAGGAACATTGCCTTTTACAACGTCCACAATCGAAACATATTTGAATGTTCTCGCATCTCCCTGATATTTTATCTTTAAATAAACGTTATCTTCAAGAGGAATTTCTCTACCCAAAACTCGCAATTTTCCATTTTTAAAATCCCAATCTTTCACTGCTCTTGTGGCAATTGCAAGAGAAAAAGAAGGCAATGCATTACCTTTGTAATTAAAAAATAATGGATCCCTCCTTCTTATGCCGTCAGGGTCGAAAACATCATTAACCAGTCCTATCCTAGCACCAGCATCTAAGTATTCCGGAATCGGTTCTGTTATTCCTTCAAAAGTAAGCTCAGGACTCGCCGGAGGATTAACTCTGTTAAGGTAATATTCACTCAAATCGCTTAGAGGTTTGTTTGTGCTGTCTGTATTTAAGTAGGATGCAAGAACTACATTGCCTGCCTTTTTTATTGATTCTGCGACATAGGAATCAAAAGAAAAAGAGGAAAGAGAAGTTTTAAGTTTCTCTTTCATTTCCAAAGAATCAACTGAGGAAAACACCGTTTTTAAATCCTCTTCCATACGATTCAAATATATCTCTTCCGCGAAGTTGCTCAATGAATCAGGTACAGAGAATATTATATCCAACCCTATGACGTAAGGCCTCTGCGAAGAAACAACATTCATTGCTTTACCGAAGTAATATCTCGGCCAATTATGGTACCTGCCAAGTTCACTTACACTTTTTGCATCTATATCCACGATGATTATTTCATTTCTTTCCCGGCTCAAGTCAATTTCGAAAAATTCTCTCTTATCATAAAGAAACCTCTCGAGAGGCAAATAAATCGCGGGCCTGAATTCCATAACCACAAATAGTATGATAATAATTGCCAAACCGAGTAATATTAATGTCGTGTTCTTTTTCATACAAAATAATTATGTACAAAAGGTAGTAAAGTCAAGGGCATTTATACAATACTTGCAACCTTATTGGTTGAACACGACTCGTGCGACAAAATAGCTAATAATGTAAAAATCAAATATCAAAATGTAAAATTACAAATCAAAGTTCAAAAATAGCCGAAAAACCAAAGAAAAAATCCTTTCAATCTGCGTTTATCTGCGTGCTATCTTTTTAATTTTTGCATTTTTATTTGTCATTTTGCTTTTTAACTTTTAATATTTAATTTTCTGTCAAGACGAAATTCGATAAAAAACCCATAACAATTAACTCAAGCACTATATATTTTAAGAATAAATAGGGTCTATTAAGCTTGACATATAATCATAGTTTGATAAAATTGTCTTGGGTAAGTATTTGAGAAAAACAATTTCTAACATAGAAGGAGTTATATATGAATGAGATAAAAATTATGCCGTGTTTGGATATGAAAAATGGCCAGGTCGTTAAGGGCGTTCATTTCGTTGATTTAAAAGAGGCTGGTGACACAGTTGAAAATGCAGCCTTTTACCAGAAAGAGGGTGCGGACGAACTTGCCATGCTGGATATTGCTGCAACTCTGGAAAACAGAAAAACACGTCTGGAATGGGTTAAAAATGTCTCTTCGGTTATAGATATTCCTCTAACAGTCGGAGGTGGGATCTCGACTTTAAAGGATATCGAATTGGTTCTTTCCGCTGGTGCGGATAAGATTTCTATGAATAGCGCAGCAGTAAAAAATCCGGGTTTGGTTAAGGAAGCAGCTGAAACTTTTAGTTCTGAAAAAATAACAATCGCAATAGATGGTAAAAAAAACAAAGAAATGCCTTCGGGTTTCGAGGTTGTAGTCTCGGGAGGGACAAAACCAACAGGTAAAGATGCGGTAGAGTGGGCAAAACAGTGTGAAGAACTGGGAGCAGGAGTAATTCTGCCCACAAGTATGGATGGCGATGGTACAAAAGCCGGTTATGATATAGAGTTTACAAGAGCAATCTCCGACGCGGTAGACCTACCAGTAATCGCTTCAGGTGGCGCAGGAACTCTTGAGCATTTCTACCAGGGAGTAATCGAAGGGGGAGCCAATATTCTTTTAGCTGCTTCGGTTTTCCATTTCCGTATTTTAAGTATTAGAGAAGTTAAAGAATTTTTGAAAGAAAAAGGCTTGAAAGTAAAGCTATAACAAAATGTAAAAATTAAATATCAAAATGGAAAATGACAAATCAAAGTTCAAAAATCTAAAACTCAACATCCCCCGAATAGCAATCGAACCACAAAGGTCACAAAGAGCACAAAGATTTTTTAGTTTTTAAAGTTGGGGGAAGGGATAATTTTACATTTTTATTTGTCATTTTGCTTTTTAATTTTTTATATTTGATTTAGCAGAAAAAGGCGGTAGAATTAAATGGTATATTCTTTTGCCAAAAACAGAAAAATAATTAATCATAATATATAATATATGGATATTGTTTCTTTTAATGTAAACGGGCTCCGCGCAATATTAAAAAAAGGTTTTATAGAATGGGTAAAAAACCAAAAACCCGATGTACTTTGTTTGCAGGAAATTAAAGCAGACAAGAGTCAGATAGAACACGGAGAATTCCATAATCTTGAAGAGTATAATTTTTATTGGAATTCAGCTGAAAGGAAAGGTTATAGTGGAGTTTTAGTCCTATCAAAAGAAAAGCCGGAAGATATTAGCTACGGCATTGGGTTGGAGAAATTCGATAAGGAAGGAAGACTCATCAGGTTAAAATACCCAAATTTTACTCTATTTAACGTTTATTTCCCAAACGGAAAAAGCAGTGAAGAACGTTTGCAATTCAAACTCGATTATTACGATGCTTTCCTTGAGCTATGTGAGGGGTTAAGACAGCAAGGAGAAGAACTTATAATTACGGGAGATTTCAATACCGCTCACAGAGATATAGATCTGGCAAACCCAAGAGAAAACGAAAAGTACTCAGGGTTTCTGCCAATTGAAAGAAAATGGCTTGATAAGCTATTGGAAAAAGGATACATAGATACTTTTAGGTGTTTTCACCCAAAAACAGCAGAAATGTATACATGGTGGACTTACAGATTCAACGCCAGAAAGAAAAATATAGGGTGGAGGATAGATTATTTTTTTGTAACAGAGGATTTAATTGATAGAGTGGAGAAGTCGATTATCCTTTCTGATGTATATGGTTCTGACCACGCGCCTATTCTTCTCCGAATAAAATAATACTGTACACTCTATCTATCGTAAAGATGTAGAAAAAGCCAAAATTTTGAAAAACTAATAAAAAATCCATTTTACTAAAAAACGGGTAATTTTAATCACCCGTTTTGTAATATGAAATAACTTCTTTGCTACTTTTTGCCCAATTTTCCTATAATGACCAAAATATAAATTGCGGATATTCCGACAAGCGCGTATATTATATTTATTATCACACTTGCCCGGAATATAAGTGTAACTAAGTTGATGTCAAATAGTGCAAGTCACCAATTTATTCCGCCGATGATGAGTAAAATTAAAGCAATAATGTCGATAACACTTAATTTTTTCATACTACACCTCCTTTTTTCCTTATACTAATATAAAAAATTTTGATTAAATGTCAAGGTTTAGGAAATTATTCTATATTAATTATTATATAAAAATATTTCTCATATTTCATACTTGGTTCCGGGTACCTCCGGCATGTCAACATTGAATCCCATCTCTCTTAAACTTTTTCCGAGGGGTTCCATTTGATTTTCTTCCCCGTGTACGAGGAAAATTCGCTCGGGTGAAACTTTTTCTGTAAAAGCGATAAGGTCATTTCTATCGGCATGAGCACTGAACTCGTTAAGAACAACAACTTCGGCTTTTCTTTCATAAGGCTGACCGAAGATATTCACTATCTCCTGTTTTTCCACAAGTTTCCTGCCGAGAGTGTTTTTTGCCTGGTACCCTACAATCAGAATTATATTTCTCTCATCTTCAATATTATTCTTCAAATGATGCAGTATTCTTCCGTGCTCACACATTCCCGAAGCTGATATTATAATCATAGGACCTTCTTTAGTATTTAATGTTTTTGATTGTTCTACATCCTTTATGTAGTTTATTTTTCCGTAATTAAAAATATGATTTTCCTGAAGAAGTGTATATGCCTCTTTATCAAAATATTCGGGATGTTCCATAAATACACTCGTTATTTCAACGGTAAGTGGAGAATCGACATAAATGGGAATTTCGGGTATTTTGCCATCTATAATTAGTGAATTTATGGCATAAATTACTTCCTGAGCCCTTTCCAATGCGAATGAAGGAATTATAACTTTGCCTTTTCTACTTATGGCTCTTTTTAAAATTTCTTCAAGGTCTTTTTTTGCATTATCTATATCTCTATGCAATCTGTTGCCGTATGTGCTTTCCATAATAAGAATGTCTACCTTTCCCGGGATTTTTGGGTCTCTTATTATAGGAAGGTTGCTTCTGCCAAGGTCACCTGTAAAAAGAATTCTTTTACCCTCAAACTCCATTATAATCTCAGATGAACCAAGTATATGACCGGCATCTAAAAACTCAAAATTTATACCTCTTTGATGCTTATTTTCGTAAACTTTGGGTTTAAAAAGGTTGAGTGATTCCTTGGCGTCCTCTACCGTGTAGAGAGGCTCTATTGGGTCTTCTCCCCTTTTCATTATCTTCTTATTAATATATTCGGCGTCTCTTTCATGGATGTAAGCTGAATCGAGTAGTAGATATTTGAGGAGATCAATAGTCGCAGGGGTCGTGTAGATATCCTGGGAAAATCCGTTTTTCACCAGATTTGGTATATTACCAGAATGGTCAATGTGTGCGTGAGAAAGAAGCATATAATCAATGCCTTGAACATCAAATAAGAATTCCCGGTTTTTCTTTTCCGCTTCTTTTCGCCTTCCCTGAAAAAGACCACATTCAACGAGTATTTTAATACCATCAGAGATTAGTAAAAATTTACTTCCCGTAACCTCTTTCGTCGCCCCGTAAAATTCTATTTTCACCCTGGCCTCCTTAATAATACATTTATCTTTATGGAGAATATATAATTTAATAAAAAATTCAAGGGCTATTTTACACTTAGATAGTAATATAATCCTATCCTTCAGTTTTTTGACAAAATATCTCGCCTTATTTATTTTTCGTAAGAAATTAAATATTAAAATTTAAAAAGCAAAATGACAAATAAAAATGTAAAAACCAACAAACTAGAGGACGCAGATGAACGCAGATCTAAAAGGATCTTTTATTATTGCTTTTTAAATATATTTTTGAACTTTGATTTGTAGTTTTACATTTTGATATTTGATTTTTAATTTTTTGGGGTTTTTTGGTATGGCGTGGTGATAAAGGTGCTTGACAAAGGAATAAAGGCGACTATATTTTTGGCTTGGAGGACTTGAGAATGAATACAATTAAATTAGGACTTCCAAAAGGCAGTTTAAATAGTAAAGATAGAGGTAATACGTATCAATTACTCATTGATTCGGGATATGATATAATGGGGTATGAACCCGGAGGGGAGTCCGACAAGAAATTAAAAATATTAAACGATCCGGAGATTGAAGTTTATCTCGTCCGACCTCAGAGTGCCCCGGTCGAACTGAATAAAGGTTTTTTAGATATTGCAATAGTCGGCGATGATTGGGTTACTGAAGAAAGTATAGCCAATTCCCGAAACAATATTTTTAAAATAGGTGATTTGGAATACGGCAAGACTAGAATTGTAGCGGCTATTCCTGATAGCCTTCCTTTTGAATCATTTGGAGATTTCTTTAATAAAAAAAGAAAAAAATCAGTCCTATGTTTCACGGAGTATATTAATATTACAAAGGATTATATCATGAAAAATGAAGCCTATATTTCGAATTACGGAGCAAAAAGTCCTGTAATCCAAATCAGAGGACTTATTGAAGGAGAAAACGAAATGATTCAAATAATAAGTTCTGATGGAGTAACAGAAGGCTACATTGCAAAGGGCGCAGATATTATAGTAGATAATGTACAAAGCGGAAAAACACTAAAGGAATATAGCTTAAAAGAAATAGAAGAAATAATGCATTCAAGTGCCGGCCTTTACGGCGGACATACTTGCGATGAATGGAAAAAGAAAAAAGCAGAAGATATCTTTCAGCAGCTATACGGCGCAGTAACAGCAAGGAAATATTTCGATGTAAAATTTAACGTTACCAATAATAATGTCGAGGGCGTAAAAAATTATTTAATTTCAGAGAAATTATGTGCAGATGAACCCACAATAATCAAGGGTGAAAAGTATTCACAGGTTAATATTTTGATATTAAAAGAAAGATTTCCTCTGGTTTTAAGCAGTCTAAAAAAGGATTACAAAATTTCAGCGATAGTCAGGAACGAAATAAAACAGTTTGTTAAATAATTTTAGCTCTCTGTAAATTAGCGGTGAGATATATAAAGTTTTTCCCTATTGAATTTATAGTCTTATATAAGTTTTTTTCTGATTAAAGGGTAAGGTAAAAGAGGATAAAGAATTCGCAATTCAACTCTTGACAAACCCTCGTGGTATTTATATAATAAATAATAAGTAGCAAGGAAAGAGTAAAAAATTAGAAGAATTGTCTGAATTTAGGTTATACGTAAAGGAGGTAAAGTTGGGAAAGTTATTAGTTTTTTTGTCCATACTTATTTTTGTCCTCTCTCTTAATACACAGGCGAAAGATGCGTTTAGTTTCGAACCCTATGAGTACGCTGATAGTGTTCTTCCCTCAACAGCTTATGAAGGTATGGAACCCTTTATAACAGGCTATAGAGACAGTGATCCAGAAGATTTTTCAATTGTTGAGGGTAAAAAATGGTGGCATGGTACTCATTCGATCCAGATGTGTATGACTCATGAAGGTACAAGGTGGAATATCATGGCTAAGAACGCGGTCATAGGTTCTCAGCCTGAGAACCGGGATACATCTTTTTTGATCGGCGTAGATAATAGAGATACGATGTATTATTATGTTTATATTCCCTGGAACGCCCCAATCGATAGTATCTTTATCTTCGTAAGAAACCAGGATTGGGCACATGATGGATATACGACTTACTACCCCCGAAATTTACATTTTGGTAGGTGGAATGAATTAAAAGATGGTATTTCGGATGATTTAGAGATCACGACTGGAATCTTACAAAGCGATTTCGAAATACATACAAACCCAGAGGTGAATCCGCCAGCTTGTACACTGTACGTTGACGCTATCAGCTCAAAAGGAAGAGTACCCAGTCAGTACTGTGACACCGCCGACCAGGCAGGAATTAAAATACCGGAACAGGGTAACGGAGTTAGCATTGCCAGGGGTTCGATTAACTGCATCAAGTATGCAATTAACACCAGTGGACCGGTAATCATACAGGTCTTCGATTTGAGCGGTCGAAAGCAATTAGAAATACCCGTTGGCATGCAGCCTGCTGGCACCTACAGCATTCCTTTAGATTTGCCCGCTGGTGTTTATTTAAGTAGAGTCGCTACCATTACCGGAGAAGCAAAAGGGAAATCTATCTGCATTAATAGGTAAAGCATCTCCTATCCTTGCCCGCAAGGTAAGGATAATTTGCGTACGAAATAGGATAAACTCACGATAAAGAGTTTATCGCAAAAACAAAAAAAGGGCGTTAAATAACGCCCTTTTTCTCTATAAGCAGACTCGATGGTTATAGGTTAATC